>CAZLND010000130.1:0-6576 GCA_964560635.1 uncultured bacterium
GTTCGTCGGCGTCACCGTAGCGGTATTCGTTGGAGTGGTCGTGGGCGTCAGGGTCGGCGTATTGGTGGGAGAGGTAGTCGGGGTGTTTGTGGGAGTGTTGGTTGGACTGTTCGTCGGGGTAGTCGTGGGTGACACCGTAGCCGTATTCGTCGGGGTTGTAGTCGGAGTATTCGTTGGGGTGTTAGTGGGGCTAGTGGTAGGCGTGTTGGTCGGGGTAGTCGTGGGGGTATTAGTCGGTGTCTTTGTTGGCGTTTGGGTGGGACTATTGGTGGGGCTAGTAGTCGGGGTAGTCGTCGGGCTGTTGGTGGATGAAAGGGTGGGGGTGGTTGTAGGGGTCAATGTCGGAGTAGTGGTTGGAGTGGTTGAAGGTGTTTGAGTTGGGCTGTTCGACGGGGTCGTCGTTGCCGTGGTCGTAGGTGAGTTCGTTGGGCTGTTCGAGGGCGTGGGAGTTGGGGTATTCGTGGGCGTATTGGTCGGTGTGATCGTGGGCGTCTGGGTAGGGCTGTTGGTCGCCGAAGCGGTCGCGGTGGAAGTAGTGGTGTTCGTTGGACTATTCGTGGGGGTGGTCGTCGGCGTTACCGTGGGTGTGTTCGTGGGGGATGTCGTGGGTGTTTGGGTCGGGCTATTGGTGGGAGACATGGTCGGAGTGGGCGTGGGGGTGTTCGTTGGAGAAGTGGTAGGTGTCTTGGTTGGGGTATTAGTGGCCGTGTTAGTGGGAGTTGTCGTCGGGGTATTCGTAGGTGTGTTAGTCGGACTTGTGGTCGGAGTGTTTGTTGGTGTAACCGTAGGAGTATTGGTGGGGGTTGTCGTTGGCGTCTCGGTAGGGCTATTGGTAGGGGTGATCGTCGGGGTGGGCGTGGGCGTATTCGTCGGGGTAGTGGTTGGGGTTTTGGTCGGAGTATTGGTAGCCGTGTTGGTGGGAGTTGTCGTCGGGGTGGTCGTGGGGGTATTGGTCGGGCTGGTCGTCGGAGTATTTGTCGGCGTCACCGTCGGAGTGTTCGTCGGTGTCGTAGTAGGTGTCTGTGTGGGACTATTGGTAGGCGTGTTGGTAGGAGTGACCGTTGGCGTATTCGTGGGCGAATTAGTGGGAGTTAAAGTCGGCGTGTTCGTGGGTGTAATGGTTGGTGTTTTTGTGGGAGTTGTAGTGGGGCTGTTCGTCGGGCTATTCGTCGGAGTGATCGTCGGCGTATTTGTGGGGGTTAGTGTCGGCGTATTCGTCGGGCTATTGGTTGGGCTGTTGGTAGGGGTGTTGGTGGGAGTGATCGTTGGAGTATTCGTAGGCGAATTAGTCGGAGTTAAAGTCGGCGTGTTCGTGGGTGTAACGGTCGGTGTTTTCGTAGGAGTGTTCGTCGGGGTCAATGTCGGGGTCAATGTCGGGGTGTTGGTCGGGGTTAGTGTCGGAGTTGTGGTGGCGGTGTTGGTGGCCGTATTGGTAGGGGTCAGCGTGGGTGTATTGGTCGCGCTGTTCGTAGCGGTCGCGGTCGGGGTTTTAGTCGCGGTATTGGTGGCAGTGTTAGTCGGGGTATTCGTTGCCGAGTTGCTAGGAGTATTCGTTGCCGAGTTGGTCGGGCTATTGGTGGGGGTTTTCGTCGGCGTCTGGGTAGGGGTCAGGGTCGGGGTATTAGTGGGGGTCTTCGTGGCCGTGTTCGAAGCGGTGTTGGTGGGTGTTTTGGTGGGTGTGTTGGTGGGACAAGCGCAACCTGGATACTGAACGTAATCGGTAGCCGTATTAAATTGCAAATAGACTGATCCACCCGCGTAGCTGGTCCCAGTGAAGACGAAATGCAAGTAATATTCCACCCTTAGGAATTGACCCGACACCCCTGTGAAGGCAGGTTCGGCGACCGAGAAGGAGAAATTCGTGATCGTGAACCCCGCGATGCTACCCGAGATATCGGTGGCGCTGATGGAGGTGAACAAAAGGGTGCTGGTCCCCCCGGCGGTCACCGTATAAACCGCGACTTCAGGATAGATCTTCAAGGTCCCGGCGATTGCGCCAATATTCCCTTGGTAGCTATTGGTGAAGGTCCAGTTCCCTCCCGCGATATCACAGGTCAAAGCCGTCGGGTTCTCAAAACCAAATCCTACCGGTGTGGATCCGGGCTGAGAATTGACCCCGGTCCAGGAGGTGGCGGGTTTGAAATAGTAGTCATCGTTCGACGAGCTGCCCGGATAATTGATGATGGTCTGATTCCCGTTCGGCCAAGTGCCGTTGGCCGCACTCCCGTTCGTGGTGCTCAGGTCGTAATAGTCGCTGCTGGCTTTATGGGAGTTGGTCTTGTTGACCGTCAGGTAGTTCTTGACTGGAGTCCCGCAAGCCGCCGCCGTATTCGTGGGGGTAGCTGTCTTTGTCCCCGTGAAGGTCGGTGTAGGCGTTATGGTAGGAGTGCGGGTCCCAGTGGGGGTAAAGGTGGGAGTGTTCTGGGTGCAAGTCATTTGGTTGACCAGCATGTTCAACCAGAAGGTTTCCTTCGTGTCATCCCCGTAGTCCGGCAGAGCGTTATTCATCCAGTAATAAATATCCGATGTCCCGCTGGTCACCACACTGGCAGGGGGAGAGTAGCTCTTCAGGTTGGCGTAGGGAGGCCCCGTCGCGCCGATCTTGTCCGCGGCGTTACCCAATTGGGGCCCACCCTCATCGAGGATGATCGAGGGTGGATTGCCCATACTGCTGACGAAAGAATCATTCCCCGCCGGGCTCAAACCCGCGTCGCTGTCGTTGGGAAGCCCCCCGCCGCCGATACGAGTGAAGGTGTCCGAGTTCGGGGCGCTGCCGCAGGCGTTACCGCAGAGGCTCAGGTCCGTCTGGGTGGGTGCGTCCCCGGCGTAGATGTAGTTCCCGCCCCCGTCCCCGGTCAACCAAAGGGAAAGACCGTCCGCGATGGAAACCGTTGTCGTGGTCGTAACCCCACTCACCGTGTAGACGATGACCAGGGAGGCTTGTAGCAATCCGAAGGTGGCCGGGCTCGTGATGGTGTAGGGATGGCTGCCAGCGGTTATGTTGATGGCGGCGGCGGGAAGGCTATACCGCACCGAACAGTAGTCGGTGTTGATGACTGTTGCGCTGGTCGTGTTGTACGCGGGGTTATACCAAGTATGCGTGGTCAAGTCGGCGTAGCCGATCTGGTTGCCGGTGGCATATTGAGTGCCGTTGACAGTCACTGATGTGTTACAGCCAGCGCCCACTGTTTGTTGAACCGTATCCAGATAAGCTGCCACAAAGGTGGCGCTGGCCGGAATGGCGCCCTCAGTGATGGTGGCGGCGCCGCCGCCCGAAGAAGGACTGTTATAGGGCCACCAAGCCGCCGTCCCGGTGGCCGCTCCGTAACCTAACCCTGAATATTCCACGAACTGGCTGAGTTGCATGAGGTTGTCATTGGTGGCCGCGGTCGAGGAGCAATTCGCCCCAAAGCTGGTGGGCGTTCCAAGCGTTTGGGCCCAAGCCGCGGACGGTCCCAAAACAAGGACCAACCAAAATGCCGCTACAACCTTTCGTGAAAAACGAAAGGCTTTAGCCTGTTGGTTCGATTGGGAGTTATAAGTTTTTAATATCGTCGTGATCAAAAAAATCACTTTCCAAACAAGTTCGTTTACCCATCATTTACATTTGAATTTCGCTAAAACGTTCTAAGAAAACGATTTAGCAAAATTCAAAAAACTTAACATTTCCTTGCAGGGTTTGAAATTTCGGAAGGTTGTCTTTGGATCTTCAACGCGGGAAACGTTGAAAAGCTATGCTTCACGAGGGCAATTTCATTGTTCCTCGGACTCTTTTCATGCAAAAAGAGTTAAAACTTTCACCAAAAAGCCAAAAGATCTTCGGCGTTTCTATCAATATAGGCGCTTCAAAAGTTAAACATTGAACATCCATAATTTTACAGGCAAAAAGGGGTATCACCTAGGGAGTTTTGAGGGATTGTTTTAATGAAAAGAACAATAAACTATTATCCTTCAAACCGAATCCTATAACGATTATTCCTTTTTGTACATTTGTTCAATTAAGTTAAAACTTCAAAAATGAATGGCGCTGGGTATAAGCCGCGAATTTTAGATAAAAACAAAGGAAAATCGCTCTGGTTCCTTGGCAGTAAAATGACCCCATGCCCGAGAGAGTCACCCAACTTGCCAAGCCCACCTACTGGCTAACCCGGTTCATGCTCCTGCGGCTATTAGGGGTCGTCTACTTCGCCGCCTTTCTTTCCCTAGCCAACCAATTCCGCCCGCTCATAGGCGAGAATGGCCTGACCCCAGCCGTCCCCTTTTTGGATCAAGTTCACCTTCAAGCCGGTTCCCTGGGGCGCGCCTTCTGCGCGCTCCCAAGTCTTTTTTGGTTTTGGAATTCCGATGGCTTTCTGACCGTCTGTTCTTGGCTGGGTGTTGCCCTTTCCCTATTGCTACTCTTGGGTTTCGCCAACGGCATCCTCTTGTCCATTCTTTGGGCTTTGTATATGTCCTTCGTCCACATCGGCCAGGATTGGTATGGTTACGGCTGGGAGATCCAACTTTTGGAGACAGGATTCTTGGCCATCTTCCTGGTTCCCTTCCTCGACCCGAAGCCTTTCCCCAAGACCCCTCCCCCAACCCAGGTCATCTGGCTCTTTCGATGGCTCATCTTTCGGGTGATGCTCGGCGCGGGCCTGATCAAGCTCCGTGGGGACTCCTGCTGGCGGACCCTGACATGCCTCAAATACCACTACGAGACCCAACCCATTCCCAATCCCTTGAGCCCCTATTTCCATTTCATGCCGCTTGGGTTCCATAAGTTCGGCGCCCTATTCAACCATCTGGTGGAATTGGCGGCCCCCTGGGCACTTCCTTTCGAAAGAAGGGCCCGGACCATCGCTGGTTGCCTCATGGCGATCTTTCAATTCACCCTCATCTGGAGCGGCAATCTTTCATTCCTGAACTGGTTGACCTTGATCCCCATACTGAGTTGCTTCGACGACGTTTTTTGGGGCCATCTTCTTCCCCGTATCTTGGTGGAAAGGGCTGGCCGAGCCGCCTCAAACTCGGTCCCCTCAAAATCTTCCAAGGCCGCCGCTTGGGCCTTGACCGCTTTGGTCGCGGTCTTGAGTTTCAACCCCATTGCCAACCTTCTATCCTCCCGGCAAGCCATGAACACTTCTTTTGAGCCCTTTGACTTGGTGAACACCTACGGCGCTTTCGGTTCCGTCGGCACGGAACGGCTTCAATTGGTCATCGAGGGAACACCGGAAACCAAATTGACGAAAGGGACAAAATGGACCGCTTACGATTTCAAATGCCAACCCGGCGATCTATATCGGCGGCCCTGTGTCTGTTCTCCTTATCACTATCGCCTGGATTGGCAGATCTGGTTCGCCGCCATGTCCGAACCCTCCCAATACCCTTGGGTCTTCCACTTGATCTGGAAACTGCTCCACAACGACCCGGACAACTTGGGTCTTTTGGCGGGGAACCCCTTCCCACAGGAACCACCTCACTTTATCCGGGTGCGACTCTTTCGCTACCAATTCGCCCCTCTCAGTCATCCCAATGGTCAATGGTGGACAAGGGAGGAAATTGGCCTTTGGCTACCGCCCCTTTCGACCGACGATCCAGAGTTCTTGAGGATATTGCGGGCTTACCATTGGACTTGATCCCCTTGCGCCACCGACCCTTCTAAACGAGAATAGCCGTCTAAATCCTTGGGTTCCAAATCCATTCAAAGGGGCATTACATGGGAAAGGGTATCATCGTCGGATTCTTGCTGACCCTCGCGGCTGGTTCATTGGGGGCCTATTTATTTGTCGTCATGGGATGTATGCCGGCCAATGCGGACGGCCAACCTCCCGCCTTGGAGAAATGGATGGCACGGACTTCCCTCCGAGCGACCCTTAACCGCGAAGCGCCCAAGGGCGACAATCCCCAGAAGTTGACGGACGCGAACCTTATTTCGGGCATCCAGCTTTATGCCGTCAATTGCGCCGTTTGCCACGGGGCTTCAGACGCGACCGCCTCCAATATCGCCAACGGCCTTTACCAGCACGCCCCTCAATTGGCCAAACATGGGGTGGAGGACGACCCGGACGGCAAGATCTATTGGTTCATCAAGCATGGGGTCCGTTTAACTGGGATGCCAGCCTTTAGCCCCACCTTAACCGAGGACCAAATTTGGAACCTCACCCTGTTTTTGAAGCATATGGACACCCTTTCTCCCGCCGCCCAAAAGGCTTGGAAAGCGGTGCCCAGCTCGGTCAAGCGGCCTTAATTAAAATTCAAAAAGCCCTTTGATTTTGATAGAATTCCGGGTCTTCAGGGCTTCCTGCCCGTCGAATTGGGAGATCGTCTAATGGTAGGACAGTAGACTCTGACTCTGCTTATCTTGGTTCGAATCCAAGTCTCCCAGCCAATAAAAACCCAGCTCCCGTAAGGGAGTTGGGTTTATTTGTTTTAGGAGGGGTTGGATTCGAATCAGGGAAGGTCTGGAAACGGGAGTTTCCAGGTCGCTCAAAGGGGTACGCAGGGGGCCTTTCCCCTGCGAGCGAAGCGGTTCGACATTCAGTCTCCCAGCCAATAAAAACCCAGCTCCCGTAAGGGAGTTGGGTTTATTTGTTT
>CAZLND010000130.1:6676-7482 GCA_964560635.1 uncultured bacterium
TAGGAGGGATTGGATTCGAATCAGGGAAGGTCTGGAAACGGGAGTTTCCTTGTAAGCGGACCTTAATTGGGGCGAACGATCGACATCATGGTTTGGTCGTGGTATTCCCCGTCCCGAAGAACGTAACTCTTGCGGATACCCTCGATCTGGAACCCCGCCTTTTGGAGGGCGTTCAGGGACCGTACGTTATAAGCGGCGGAAACCGCCCCAATGCGTTTATAGGCCAACTGGTCCAAGCCGTACCGCACCAATCTTTTGGCCGTCTCAGTGCCGATGCCCTTGCCCCACCATTTCTTGTCACCGATCATGAAACCAAAATCGGCGGATTTATGGGATGGCCTTTCACTGTAAAACTCGGCCGTTCCAACGGGGATCAACTTGCCCTGCTCCTCAACTTCGATCACGAATGACCGGGGGAGCTTTTCCTCCTCCACGCCGGCTTTGGCGAACCACTTCTCCGCGTCGGAAAAGGTTTGGTCCACGAAATGGACGTCAAAAAGCCTACGGACCTCGGGGTCGTTCCACCACCCGACGATCTGGGCCCAATCATTCCGGTTAACAGGCCTCAAACGCCCTTTTCTCTCGCCTCGCTGGAAGACAAATTCGATGATATTCGTTCCCATGGTCCCGTCCCTTCGCAATGGATTTGAATCTTAAGCCTAACGAAATGCGCTTGTGTATTGCAACCCCCCAGATCACACTTTGGGCTGACCCGCCACCAAGGTCCCTTTGATCATTTGAATGAACCGCTTAAAACGGACGATACAACGACCCTTCCCCAATATCTCGATGAGCTCAAAGAGATT
>CAZLND010000131.1:0-7453 GCA_964560635.1 uncultured bacterium
CTGGTCTTGGTGGGGTTCCTACTCATCGGTTTTTGCGAGCTTTTTTACATGAAGCATCTTTTCTCCAGCGGGGATAACACCAGTACTTTGCACCGGATGAACACGGTTTTCAAATTCCATTATCAAGTTTGGATCCTCTTGAGCGTTGCCATCGGTCCTTTCCTCAAATGGATATTTGACCGTCAGTGGTCCCAGTGGGGCCCCTTCAAAAAGGGTCTTTGGACCGCCTTGGCGACTTTTGCCTTTTTGGGCGCTTTTTTATATCCTGTGCTGGCTTTCGCCTCCCGGATGGCAGGCACTTCGGTCGACATGGCCACGATGGATGGCGCGGTCTATTACGAGCACACTTTCCCTGTTGAGTACCAAGCGGCCCAGTGGATCAAGGAGAATGTCAAGCCGGTGAATGGTAAGGTTCCGTTGATCTTGCAGGTTTGGGGCGGCTCCTATCACCAGGAACAGGATGGCATCGCCACCCTAACGGGTTTTCCGACGATATTAGGTTGGGATTTTCACGAGGTCCAATGGCGGGGGTCGGGCGACAGGGCCGTCATTCGCGGTGGGGATGAGTCGGACACCATCAACCAGCGTGAGGCGGATATCAATAATATCTACAGCTCCGCGGACCTCAACCAAACCCATGATTTACTGCGAAAATATGGGGTGGATTACGTTTATGTGGGCGACGCGGAGAGAAATAAATACAATAGCTCCCCCAACCTGGGTAAATTCACCCAGCTGGGGGTTCCGATCTGGAACGCTGGGAATTCGGTCCTCTACAAGATCAATCCATGACCGTTCCCGTTCCGCGGGGATGGTGGACGTTGTTCGATGTTGTTGATCCTTTTGAGAAGCCTTTATAAAAAACTGTCGATGGAGGAATAGCATGTTGAAAATCGGTGAACATGAATTGACGAAAAAGGAAATGGTCGCTGCGGTCATCCTGGTCCTGGTGGTCGGTGTTTTGATCTGGTTCATGATCGGTTTGAAACCTAAGCCGGTGGTCCTCCACGCTCCCGCCCAACCGGGGGCAGTTCTTTTGGAAGGGGGGCAGGCCGGGGCCGGTACGGGCCAATTCTCCTATCCCCGTGGCATCGCGGTGGACAGCCATGGCGCTATTTATGTCGCTGACAGCCGTAATCACCGTATCCAAAAGATCAGCAAGGATGGAAAGTTCCTCGATCAATTCGGCGGTTTCTTTAACGTGGGTGGCGGTGATGTTAAGAAGGTCACCAGCACCGCTCCCGGGAAGCTCAATGAGCCCAATGGTGTCGCGGTCGGGCCGGATGATTCGGTTTATGTGATCGACAGCTGGAACGGCCGGGTGCAGGTTTTCAGCCCCAAGGGCAAGAATACGTCCATCTTCACGACGGAGGATGGTTTCTGGGGCCCGCGCGAGATCGCGGTTTCCTCCACCGGATTGGTTTATGTGGCCGATACGGGGAAGCATCGGATCGTGGAATTCGACAACAAAGGGAAGAAGCTCCGGGCTTGGGGGAAATTGGACTCTAAGACCGGCCAAGCCGTCAAAGGTGACAAGCAAGGCGAGTTCAACGAACCCATCGGGCTTGCCTTGGACCAAGCGGGCAACCTTTATGTCGCGGACCGGTTGAATTTCCGGATACAGGTATTCAGTGGCGATGGACATTACGTTCGTCAATGGCCTGTCGATGGATGGGCCACTGAGCAGATCGATATGGAACCCCACATGGCCTTGGATCAGGCGCATGGGATCCTGTATGTTACGGACGGCCGGGGAAAGAAGATCTATTGTTATGACATCAAGGATGGGAAAAAGGTGGCCACGATCGACAAGAGCGCCGCTGGCGCGGATTATTTCCAGGTCCCTATCGGTGTCGCGGTGGATAAGGACGGGAATCTTTATGTCGTCGACGCTGGCTTGGGCAAAGTCGTGAAAATGAAAGGTCAGTTCTAAAAGGCGAAGTTAACTTGGTTCCCGAGGGGGAGTGATGGCGCGCTCGAAAAAGGTCTTGTCCAAAACGAAGAATAAAAAGGGGTCCAATCCCAAAAGTATGGGAAAAGGGGCCAAGGTTTTCATCGGGTTCTTGGCCTTTTTCGTCATCGTTCTGGTGCTTTTGATGGTCGTGAACGTTTTGAACAACGCCATGACCGCCGCCAAGTATGTGAAGGCGCGCGTGGACCTAGAAGTGGGCGGGACTGGGGACGGGCCGGGACAATTCAAGGAGCCTTGGGCCGTGGCGGTGGATGGTCAGGGGAATTTCTATGTGACCGATTTCGCAGGCAGGCGAGTGGAGAAATTCGACCCCATGGGACAGCCGGTCCTTTCGATCGGGGCCCCTGGGAAAGAGGATGGCCAGTTCGACCAGCCTAGCGGTCTTTACGTCGACCCCCAGGGTGAGATCTACGTCTGTGACACTTTCAACCATCGCATCCAAAAATTCGACACCGATGGGAATGTCCTGAAAGTATGGAACCACAATTTCTTTGGCCCGCGCTCCATCGCTGGGGATGGCTTGGGCAGGATCTACGTTTCGGATACGGGGAACCACAAGATCCAAGTCTTTGACGCGGACGGGAATTATCTTTCGGAATGGGGCGGTTTCGGTACCGCGGACGGAAAATTCCGGGAACCGGTGGGGGTGACGGTGGATCCCCAAGGTTTCGTTTATGTGGCCGATTCGGACAATCGCAGGATCCAAAAGTTCGACTCCCGTGGAAAATTCATCGCGGCCATCAAGGTCTCCCTTTGGCGCGGCAAGAACGATGAAGTCCCTTATTTGGCCTTCGCGAATGGTTATCTTTATGCCAGCAATGCGAGCGCCAAAACGGTCCTGAAATTCGATCCTTCCGGGAATCTCCTGGCGATCGTTCAAAAAGGGGATAAGGAAGGTTTTGGGATGGCCGCGGGTATCGCGGTGGATGCCCAGGACCGGGTTTATGTGGTCGAAAAGGGCATGAATCGTGTGGCGAGGTTCCTCATTCCAGCCATGCCCCAACCTTCCCGTTAGCATCGAGCCCATTTGTTTAAGATGGTCAGCGGGAGAACATCCTTCCTTCGATGTTCTCCAAAAGGTCCCTTGAATGACTGAACCCAATGAAAACGAGACCCTCATCGTTGTCCCGACTTACAATGAGAAGGGTAACATCGAGACGGTCTATCACAAGATCTTCAAGGCCGCTGAAAACTGCCATTTGTTGATCGTGGATGACAACTCCCCGGATGGCACGGGCCAGATCGCCGATGAGTTGGCCAAACAAGACCCGCGGGTCCAAGTCCTCCACCGCAAGGGCAAGATGGGTCTTGGTTCAGCTTATGTTCATGGAATGAAGGTGGCCCTGGAACAGGGCTACCGGAATGTCATCGCTATGGACGCTGACCTCTCCCACGACCCGGTGAACCTTCCTAAAATGCTGGACTTCATCAGCAAGTATGACATGGTCATCGGCTCCCGTTACGTCAAGGATGGCGGTATGGTCAATTGGAACGCCCGTCGCTTCTTGATCAGTCAATTGGCGAACCTCTACTGTCGCTGGATGCTCGGCATCACCCAAGCCGATTGCACCGGTGGGTATAAATGTTATCGGGCGGATCTTTTACGTAAGATCGATTTGGAAAAGGTCTTCGCCCCCGGTTATTCCTTTCAAGTCGAGATCCTCTTCAGAGCTTTGAGGGTTGGGGCAAAAGTGACGGAATTCCCCATTATTTTTGTCAATCGTCACGAAGGTGAGAGCAAGCTGAATTTTGGGGAATTGTTGGAATTTGCCTGGACTGTCCTCAAACTTCGCTGTCTCTCCTGGGCCGGAAAAGTTTGAGTTTCCAAGTTGAAGCGAGGTTTTCATGAGCGTTCCTCCCTCCGCGAAACGAATCCATCTTGTCGTTGGGACACCCTGTTATGGGGGCCAGGTCACTTCGCTTTATACGACCGCGCTCTTAAAGCTCCAACAGGCTTGCGCCCAACGGGGCGATATGGACCTGACCGTTAAGCTGCTTTGGGGCGACGCCCTCATCACCCGAGCCCGCCAAAATTTAGTGGCCCATTTCTTGGAGATCCCGACCGCCACTCATCTCTTGTTCATCGATGGGGACATCGGTTTTGAACCCGATCAAGTCTTCAGGCTCCTTTCGTTCGACGTGGATATGGCGGCCGGGGTCTATCCCACGAAACGGATCGATTGGGAAAAGGTCGCCTTAGTGGCGAAAGAAGGGAAGGGCGGGTTGGAATCCACGACGCTTTCCTATGTGATCGAAATGGAGAAACCGGAGAAATTGGATTTTAAGGCCGGGTTCGTCAAGGTTCGGTTCGCGGGAACGGGATTCCTGATGATCAAACGGCAAGTCTTGTTGAAAATGATCGAACACTATCCGGAATTGAGTTACACCCGGGAACATCAAGCGGAGGATCCTCTGAGGGGGAGCCGATTCCGTAGCGCCCTCTTCAATTGTTTCATTGATGAGGCCACTGGCGCCTATTTGAGCGAGGATTTTAGCTTCTGCCGTCGGTGGACGGACATGGGAGGGGAGATATGGGCCGATCTTAAGAGTCGATTGACCCATGTGGGATCCATCGCTTTTTCGGGAGACGTTTCGACCCAATTCCCGGATATGCCCAAATGATCTTGGTGGGAAGGCGTGGGTAACATGAAGAAATGCCACAGCTGTGGTGCTCCTTGGGAAGGCAGCCCTGGCAGTCAACCCGGGAAGCACGAGACCTGTTCCAAGTGCGGGGCGGACATCCGCTGTTGCCGCAATTGCCGTCTTTACGTCCCCTCCGCCGCGAACCAATGCCTTTCACGGACAGTAGAAGCGGTTCGGGAAAAGGAAAAGGCTAACTATTGTGATGAATTTGACTTCAGTGTCAGTGGGGGAGAAAAGGGCCGAAATCCAGGGGAAAACGACATGGAAAAGAAGTGGGGCGACCTCTTCCGGTAGACCTTGGGGTGGAGCCGGAATGGCTCAATTCTTGGCCGGAATTGTGGTAGAATCCGCCAGTGGAAATGCAAATGAGCGACCCAAATGTTTTCTTAGAAAGACGAGCTAATTCCAGGGTGCAATCCCGCATCCCAGTTAGTTTTCGACCGGTCGAGGACCCCAAGCTAGTCGAGGATCTGAAGGGAAAGGGCGTACAGGCCCAGGACCTGAGCTTGGATGGGATCTACATCAAGACCGATAAAGCAAAGGTGGGGGACGTCGTTCGTATCGACATCCCGGTGCCGGATAAAAAAGGGTCCTTATTCGCTTTCGCCGAGGTTGTCCGCGTGGATGAGACGGGCGCGGGTCTTCGGTTGATGCTCATGGAAGATGAGGACAGACAGTCCCTGAGGGATTTTTTGGAGGGGACACAAGCCTGATAGGGCTTGGTGGACCCCTGGGTGACCTAGGTCATGCTTCCCAACTCATATTTCATCCATTATCAACTTCCGTTTCCAACATTTGGTTTTGATCCGTAGGAGGGTGCGTATGAAAGGCGTTTTGCTGGCTGAGAACATCAAGTGCTCCGGTTGCAATGGAGCGGTACGATTGACCGACGCGAAGTCGGCGGGTAATGACGCCCAGGATAGCTTGCGGGTGGAATTCCATTTTGTTTGCGTGGATTGCGGCACCTGGGGTTCGAGCACCCAGAACGGACAATATCTCCCTTACAGCGAACGCAAATTCTGCCAAGATCGAAAGCTGGAAGGCTTTGATCAGAAGGTCAAGGGAATGGGAGTGGTCGTGAACGGGGTGGCCCGCCGGGCCGCGCGCAGCCCCCGTGTGAAGAGCAAGTCACGGGTCCCGGTTTCCTAAGCCCCGTCTCGTTGGCGTCGCTCGGGACCTTGGATGATATAATCCTGTCGTGAAAAAACCATTCCTTTTCATTTTTTCGTTCGTCTTGTTGGCGTCCATTCTTTGGTACTTCGTCTTTGGCCGCTCCAACAAACTGGAGCGCTATTTTGGCGAGCTCTCGGGAGCTAACGAAGTAAAGGCCTTTTCCCAAGGGGATGTTTTGACCCTTTCCTATTGGGTCACGTTATCCTATCCGGCCGACTCCGCCATTCAATTCTATGAATCCAAAATGAGGGGACAGGGCTGGAGTCCGGTCTTGGTCAGCAGCTTGGGGATCCAACGGAAATGGGTCTCCTTGACCCGCAAAGGGGAACCAACGGACCCGCCGGTGTGCGCCTATAATTATCAGGCCATCTGGGTTGACGCTTCAAAAAAACGGATGACCCGTCTGGCACTGGATTATTTAGTGACTTTGACCGGTCCTCAATGCGACCCCGAACCTTCCAATAATGTGCTTTTCATCTCGATCCAAGAAATGCCTTTCCTCAATACCTAGGGCGATCAGCCGGCCTTGTGCCTCTCTTGAGTGATAGGAGTTGAGAATGAAATCAGAGGTTCCTAAAAACCGCAAATTAGCCATGTTGTTGTTTTTCTATCTAGTAATGGTGGATCCGGCCGTTGCGGCCGGAATACCCGATCCCCGGCCAATGAGCGCCCCTGCCTCGACCATCGAAATCGTGCTTTCGCCCACGGCCACTCCCGTCAGCCCGGTGACCTTGGTCGCGCCTGGATCGGCGCCTTCGGAGGCGGACGCTCCTGGAGCCAAACCCATCCCTAGAAAAACAAAGGGACAGTCGCGTTGGAGATCTTCCATGGCCTTGGGTGGGGTGTTCCCCCAAAGCGCCGGTCTCCAAAGTAATTATCCATTGGGATTCAACGCGTCCCTCGGAAGTGGATATCAGTTCTCGGACCTTTTGTCCGAGTGGATCATTTTAGATTTCGATCATTTGAGTCCTCGTGGCGCGCAAGGGACCCAGTACAACATTGTTGGATTGGCACTTTGGACAAAGGTGAATCTCACGGACTCGGCTATCAGCCCCTTTGTCTTCTTGGGGCCGGGGCTGGCTTATAACGAGATCCGAAGCAATACGGCGTCCGGATATGATTATTACGCGGGACAATTCTATTTTCCGGTGAACGCCTACGAGGTGGACTTTTTAGCCGAGACGGGGATAGGCCTGGAGTGGAAACTGGCCGAGACTTTTCGTCTCTTTTTGCAGGGGAAGGTCACCCTGAACTTCCTTTCGTCTTCTTTTGCCCCGAAAGCCTTGGCGGACAGCCCGAGTGTCCTCATTCCCCTGCAAATGGGTGTGAATCTGGGTCTTTGATAAAGCCAAAGGCTGGATGCGAGCCTGAAAAGCACCTAAAACCCCTCCCCGTTTGACATTCCTTTAGATCGGGTTTAATGTTTACCTAAAGCTTTTATAGGTGATCTATGGATAGGTTTAAGCAAATAAACCGAATCCTGGATGCCTGTCTGACAACAGAGCTTATCAACCAGGTGTACCCCCCGCAGGCTTTCCAAAAGGATAGCGGCCTTGCTTTGCCCGAAAAAAAGGCAAGGCATCGGCTTGTCCAGATCAAGATAATGGAAAAAGCAGGCACGGTCGTCCAGCGAGAATTGGGCACCAGTTTGCGGGACAAAGAATT
>CAZLND010000132.1:0-7441 GCA_964560635.1 uncultured bacterium
GGTCCAGGTTCACGAACATCTTTTCCTCAGGCACGCTCAATTTGTCGCCAATGGATTGAATGATACGAAGATTGGCTTGGTGCGGGATGACCAGATCGACCTGGTCCATTCCTATACCGGCCCTTTTCATGGCTTCCAGGGTCGCTTCGGACATGACTTTGACGGCGATCTTGAATATCTCTTTGCCCTCCATTTTGAGGGTATTCATCCTTTGTTCCACCGTTTGGATGGTCGAGGGGAATTTGCAGCCGCCACCGGGGATCTTGAGCAGGTCGGCTTGGTCCCCGTTAGCTCCCATATAAGTTGAAAGGATCTCGTGTTGGCTCGCGGCTACGGGCCCAATAATGACCGCTCCGGCCCCATCGCCAAAAAGAACGCAGGTGCCCCGGTCTTTCCAATCGATGAAAGCCGTCAATTTCTCGGCGCCGATGAGCAGGATGTGTTTGTAAGTGCCGCTTTCAACGAAGGCCTTGGCTACCGTCAACCCATAAACAAAACCCGAGCAAGCCGCCGAAACGTCGAAAGCCGCGGCTTGGAGGGCCCCCAACTTGCTTTGCACAAAACAAGCGGTAGCGGGGGTAGGCATATCAGGGGTGATAGTGGCGACGATGATAAGGTCTAGGTCGGAAGCTTTGAGGCCCGCTTTTTGCAGGGCCTTCTTGGCCGCTTCGGTGGCCATGTCGGAAGTGGTCTGTCCCTCTGCCGCCATGTGACGTTGGCGGATACCCGTTCGAGTGGTGATCCATTCATCCGAGGTCTCGACGAGCTTTTCCATATCCTTATTGGTCACCACCTTTTCAGGAAGGTAAGAACCCGTGCCCAAGATACCAGCGTGTATTTTCTCGCTCACTTTGTCTCCAATGGAATGGGGGTCAGGCTTTGTCGGCCACTTGGCCGTATTTTTGGATCTGTTCCTTCAGGACGTTGTTCATCTCGCGACGTACACAACGCACAGCGGCCCGGATGGCGTTCTTGATAGCGAAGGCGTTGGATTTACCGTGGGAAATGAGACTGAGGCCATCAATGCCCAAAAGAGGCGCTCCCCCATACTCCCGCCAATCCACGTGCTTTTTGAACCGCCGAAAAGCTGGCAACGCGATCAACCCTCCCACTAAGGTGATAAGGTTCGATCTGATCTCTCGTTGAAGACCGTTCATGACCATCTCACCCACACCCTCGATCGACTTCAGGGCAATATTACCGACGAAACCGTCGCAGACTGTCACGTCGCAGTTTCCGTTCACGATGTCCCGGCCCTCGACATTGCCGATGTAATTCAAGGGAGCCTTCTTTAAAAGAGCCTGGGTCTCGAAGACCAATTCATTACCCTTGTTCTCTTCTTCCCCGATGGAAAGCAGGCCTACCCGGGGGTTCTTGAAATCCAAGGCAGTGCGGGTGAAGACGTCGCCCATCAGGGCGAATTGGAGCAAGTGCTTGGCCTTACAGTCCACGTTAGCGCCCGCGTCCACCAACACCGACACCCCTTGGACGCTGGGAACGGAAGTCACGATGGCTGGCCGATAGACCCCGTCGATGCGGCCACAGGTCATGAGGGCCGCGGCCATGGTGGCGCCCGAATGTCCGGCCGAAACGCTGGCCGCGACCGCCTTCTCTTTCACCAGCTCGGAACAGCGGACAATGGAAGAATCACGTTTTTGGCGGCAGGCTTGGCCGGGCGATTCGCCCATTTCGATGACTTCGCGGGCGTCCACGATGGAAATGGACTTACGGGGATAATCCCCCGCCGAGGCGAGTTCCTTCTCGATCTCTTCTTTGCGGCCGACCAGCACGATCTCTAGGTCGTGGTTGGCCAGCTCGAGCACTTCCGCGTCACGGACGGCCCAAAGAGCGCCCTGGATATTTTCGCGGGCGCCAAAGTCGCCGCCCATGGCATCGAGTGCGATTTTCATGCAGGAATGGTTTTAGGCAATGTCGACGCTGACGACTTCTTTGCCCTTGTAATAACCGCAAGTGGGACATACCCGGTGGGGTAGCTTAGCGCTTTTGCACTGGGGGCAAACCGAGAGGGACTTCGACTTGATCTTCCAGTTCGTGCGACGCTTATCCCGGCGCTGGCGGGAATGCCGCCGTTTAGGATTCGCCATTTTTCAGCCTCCAAACTTTATGCTTATTTCACAACTTCAAATTTTTCAGCGCGTCCCACCTGGCGTCAGGCGGGGGTTCGGCACACTGGCACTTCTCCGCGTTCAAGTTGATGCCGCATCGGCCGCAAAGGCCTTTACATTCGTCCTTACAGAGGGCCCGCATGGGCACCGAAAGAAGGACCGTCTGCCGTATCTGGTCGGCGATATCCAGGAGGTCGCCGTCGAAATAGACGATCTCCGCCTGTTCTTCTGGGAACTCTTCCGGATCACCCTCGATCTCCTCGGGCTTGGGCCGGTAATGGATCTCAAAATAGGACTTATAACCATTCTCGAACTCTTGCAGGCACCGGTCGCAGAGCAAAAGCATCTTGCCCTTCACCCAGCCCCTAGCCAAGATCAAGTCCCCGTTCTTGGACACTTCACAGTGAACTTCCATGGGCTCACAGCTCAGCTCCGGGTTCAACTCGATCCCCAGGGTCTGGGCCCAGCCACATTCTTCCAAAACCAGGTCTTCTCGTTCGAGAGAGCGCATTTCCACCTTCAACATCTTTGCGCCGCCTCCCCTTCAATGCTTAACGACTTTATGCCTATATAAATCGGGCAAAAAGCCTAAGACAAACAGGGGGTGATTATAGGAATCCGGCTCTTGGGGTGTCAAGAAAATACCCCGATTTAAAGGGTTTTTGCGAAACCAAAGCTTTGGAACCACAAAGGCACCAAGGGCACTAAGAACGACAAACAATTTTAGGTCTAACTACTTAACCTATGCTTTCGAATGATTCCAGTCTTGGGTTTTTAATCTGGAGGTAAAAGTGGTCCAAAGGCCTTACTTAGTGCCCTTTGTGGCGTTCCCATTGAGAACATCAGGGCTCTGAGGTTCACGATGGGTTGGTTAATCGCCTTTTAGAAAACTCGCTTGAGGGCCTGTTCGACGACTGGTGGGACGAAACCTTTGACGTTACCGCCTAATCTTGCCACTTCCTTGATGGAACTGGAGGAGAGGAAGATGAATTTCTCGTTGGGGACCAAAAAGACCACTTCGATCTTGGGGTGCAGGCTCCGGTTGATGAGCGCCATCTGGAACTCATACTCGAAGTCCGAGACCGCTCGCAGTCCCCTGAAGATGATGTTGGCCTTGATCTCCTTGGCATAGTCGACCAACAGACCGCTGAAGGAGGATACGATCACTTTTGGAAGGTGCCGCGTCGTCTTTTTCAAAAGTTCGACGCGCTCTTCCACCGAGAAAAGAGGGTCCTTGGAAGGGTTCGCCACGACGGCCAAATGAAGAATGTCGCAAATTTCAAAGGCTCTTTTGGCGATATCCAAATGCCCGTTGGAAACCGGGTCGAAGGAACCAGGATAAAGACCGACGATTTTTTTATTAGGCATCTATACCTCTTCGCTTTCCGACTCCGGCGTCAGATCTTCCGGGCTATTTCGGAATAACGTTAAATAAGTGTCCCCGTATTTCTTTTGTCGAACCAAGGGATAGGGGAATTCCCCGACCAGCTCGGTATCTTTCTGCCCATGCTCGATCGCGAAAATACCGCCGTCTTTAAGTATCGGATATTCCATCAGCAGGTGCTGAAGTCTTTTTAAAACACCTTCTTCATAGGGAGGATCGGCCAGTAGGATATCAAATTTCTTGCCCTGCTGATGAAGCAAATAGAAGGCCTTGGTCACATCCGAGGGTATGATCTGGATATTTCCCCCTGGATGGCGCGGGTTTATCCCGAAACTGAGCAGGTTTTCCGATATAAGCCTAAGGCTATCCGTGGCCTTTTCAACGAAGACCACCTCGCTGGCCCCCCGGCTCAAGGCTTCGATGCCCAGGTTCCCTGTTCCCGAGTAAAAGTCCACCACACTGCAACCCTCCACGGGTTCCAGCATGTTGAACAGGGCGCCCTTCACCTTGTCCGACGTCGGCCGGATGCGCGCGTTCGTGGGCGCTTTGACCGTTCGGCTTTTGAATTTTCCCGCAATGATCCTCAAAGTAATGGTCCTTTATTCAACTTCCATTTTCCGGCTCCCTCATTGGCCGCCGGAGTTCCCAGAATTCCCACCATTCAAAAGAGCTTTCGTTCCTTCGGAAGATCGAGAACCGCCACCCGTTTCATGTCCACCGTGGTTTCCTCCGCCATGATGCCCTCCCCGTTGATGGCCACCTTGAACGGCGACACCGCTGAGGATCTTTCCTTTACCATCCTGGCCCATGTCTTTCAAGATCGTCCCATCCTTTTGACAAAGGTAATATTCCCCATCGATCAGGACTTGAAGAACGGTCAGGGTTTGAAGGTCGGCCCGAAACCAATAGCGCCCCCCAAAGTAAAGCCAATTCCCGGAAAAGCTGTCATACCACCAGTAATGATTCCCTTTGAATAATATCCATTGGAATTTCTTGCCATCATTCCAGCCATACCAATGATTTCCCGCCTCGTCCCGGAAATGGCAATAGTCCCAATCGTCGCCCCTGAGCCAATAAGCTTGTTTGATCTGGGTTTCTTTTTTCTTTTCGGTTTTAAGCGCCTCGAAAAAAGCGGGGTCAGAAAATTTGGACATGTCATCCGCCGACGGCGCGCCAATCGCCGCCTCCATCTCCATGCGGGTTCCATTCGGCCCATGGCCGGGAACCGCCGGGCTTCGCAAAGCAAGAGAAGGAATCTTGTCCGTTGGTTTCAAAAAGTGAACGGGCGATATTTTTTTCGGCACATCGGCCGCGCTAACTTCGATCCGACCCACCAAAGGCAGAAGGGTCCCACAAAATAAGATCCTGAACAACACGGTCTTTTTCATGCTCATCCATTCAAAAGGATATTGTCATTTTTAGCCTGATAACGCCATCTTTCAGGATCCCCGGTTCGCACCCTGAGCATTCTATTCATTCAAGAGATCTGTGCCAGGTCCAGTAGTCCTTTGAACTTTGATTCTAAATTCTTCCGCAAGTCCTGGTGCGGAGCTTGTTTCAACACCGGATCTATCCTCAATACTTGCAGGGCCACTTTGCGGGCTTCTTCCACCACATCAATGTCCCTTCGCAGATCCACGATACCACCCTCACGACGACCCGACTGGGCGACCCCAAATATCTCTCCGGGCCCCCGCATCTTTAAGTCGAACTCAGAAAGCTTGAATCCATCCAGGGTCGAGACCATGACCTTCATACGCTCCAAAGCGTCCGAAGACATCATGGGCGAAGTTAAGAGAAAACAATAGGACTGTTGGGCCCCCCGCCCTACCCGGCCCCGAAGCTGGTGCAGTTGGGCCAAGCCAAACCGTTCAGCGTGCTCTACCACCATAAGGGTCGCATTGGCCACATCCACCCCAACTTCAACCACCGTGGTTGAAACCAATATCTGGATCTCTTTCCCCACAAACGCCTTCATCACGGCTTCTTTTTCTTCTTTCTTCATCTTGCCGTGGATGAGACCCACCTTGAAACCGTGGAAAATGTCGTTTTGAAAATGATGGTACATCTGGATGGCCGACTTGAGGAAATTCTTGGATTCATCCACCACCGGGAAAACCCAAAAGACCTGTTCCCCTTTCAATACCCGTTCCTTGGCGAACTGATAGACCTCTTCTTTCTTGCTCTCGCTCTTCCAGTAGGTCTTGATGGCCTTGCGACCCTTGGGAAATTCATCCAGGACCGAAAGGTCCGTGTCCCCATATTCGGTCAAGACCAGGGCCCGGGGGAAAGGCGTGGCCGTCATCATCAGGCAATCCAGCCACTTACCCTTGGCTTCCAACGCGGCCCGTTGCATCACGCCGAATTTATGCCGCTCATCGATGACCACGAACCCCAAGTTCTTGAACTTCACTCCCTTTTCCAAGAGGGCATGGGTTCCTACCGCCAGGTCCACTTCACCGGACTCAAGAGATTCCAAGACTTCCCTTTTGGCCTTGGCCTTCATATCACTGGTCAAAAGGACCGTCCTTAAGCCGACCGGTTCCAAAAGCTTCTGAAGATTCTGAAAATGCTGATGGGACAAAATTTCCGTGGGGGCCATGAAGGCGCTCTGGACACCCGAGTCGGCGGCATAGAGAAAGCAAATGGCGGCCACCAGGGTTTTGCCGCTTCCGACGTCCCCTTGCAAAAGCCGGTTCATGGGATAGGGTTTGGCCAGGTCAGCTCGAATTTCCTTAACGACCCTCTTCTGAGCCTCCGTGGGGACATAAGGGATGCTCTTACGGAATTTGAGGAGCCGCCCACCCTCGAATTGATATTGCCTCCCCTTTTCCCGCCTTTCGATCTGGCTTCGCTTCATGATGAGGAAGAGTTGAAGGGTCAATAGTTCATCAAAAGCCAACCGCTTGCGACATTGCTCGAAGGAATCCAGGCTTATAGGCCGGTGAATACCCATTATGGCCTCGGCCGGGCTGACCCTGGCAAAGGGTGAATCCAGGGTCTTTGTTCCGGATAAACCCACTCCATATTGGTCCAGCGTTTGGCGAACGACCGACCTCCAAAAATTTTGGGTGAGCGTGGGAGTAGAAGGATAAAAGACCATCGGCTTTCCCGACTGGAGCAGTTTTTCCTCGGCCTCATCCAAGAACTCATAGGTCTCAGCCCTCGCTACCAGCTGTCGTCCCCACTTGGAGACTTGCGGGGTCCCATGCAGGATCACCCACCGCCCGTTCCAAAGTTCTTTCTTCAAATAAGGCCGATTGAACCATATCCAGTTCAAGTGGCCGCTGCCGTCCTCAAGATTGACCTTAAGGGTCGCTAACCGGCCCCGCCGCATTTCCGAGATACCGTTGATGCGGGCCTTGATGAAATAGGGTTCGTCCCGGTTGGCACATTGGGCGATGGGGGTAAAGACGGTCTTATCCAAGGCCCATTTGGGGGAATAACGCAAAAGGTCGTCCACGGTCTTGAGGCCTGTTAAATGAAAGGCCCGGTGCTTATCCTTTGGCACGAATGGCAGGACCGGATCGGAGAGATCACGCGCGGCGGCCGAAACCTTGGAAACAGCCTCTTCCTTCGGCAGCCGCCCGGCCCATTCGGTGAGACGTTCTTGGGAAGTTCGGACCAATTTCTTGCGTTCAGCGGGGGTGAGTGTCATGTACTGGGAAAAGGAGCTTCTCAGTTCTTTGAGGAAATCTGAAAAGGCTGGGCCACCCGAAAAATCGAAAGCTCCCGCGGTAAGAATCTCGTCGCACTTCCCCATCAAATAGCGGTCCAGACCCTTGACCACCGACTTATTGGTGTAACCTTGCTTTTCCTCCAGCCGGAGGGGTTTGAGCCAGGTTTGAAGTTGTTGGGAAAGGGCGGGCATCTTGGAAGCCTTGGGTGCTTTTTTGCGCTGACAATGGGCTTTTCGACGTGCTTAACTTGC
>CAZLND010000133.1:0-7431 GCA_964560635.1 uncultured bacterium
TCCTTCAGGCCATTGATACCGGTGATGAAGGCTTTTTTTGGCAAAAAATACTCCTTAACGCGATGGGCCCGGCCGACTTATCAAAATGATTGTTTTCAAAAGAAAGTGGGGTAAACTTTTCAGGCCAAATACTACCATAGGCCGTCCGGCAACCTCAAGTCGGTCGTGGCCATTGTCCCGTAGCTCCGACTTTCTCCGGTTTTGTTGTCCCTAAAGAAAAAATACAAGGAGTCTTTTTTATGAGCGCAGTATCCAGGAAGAAAGTCATCTCCAAATCCAAGGCGTCCGCGGGCTCCCGCAAGCCGGGATCCAAAAGATCCAAGCCCGGTTTCGTGTGGATCATCCTCGCGGCGGTGGTCTTGTTGTTGTTCTTCGAGGCCAAGAGCCTTTTCCTCAAGGGCATGGAAGCGCCCAACTTCATCCAGGTCCAATCGATCGGACAGTTCACCGGTACGGGCCAGGACTGCGGCCACTTCGGGGCCTGGGATGTGGCGGGCCTCGGTAAGGACAAGATCGTCGTGACCGACGCCGACGGCGGCCGTATCCTCTTTTTTGATCGCTCGGGAAAATTCCTGAAGGCTGTCGGGAAAAAGGGCGACGGGCCCGGGGAAATGAAAGAACCCTCCGGAGTCGCCGCGGATGACACCCACGTTTATTTCATCGACGCCTGGAAAAGCACCCTGACGGGCCTGGATCCCAACGGCAAGCAGGACCTGACCCTTCCCCTGACCCAGGGTTTTTACGGGCCGCGCGGGGTGGCTTGGGACGGCAAGTATTTTTATATCGCGGACACCGGCACTCACCGTGTCGTGAAACTTTCGACCGCAGGTGAGACCATCGCCGTGTTCGGCGCCAAGGGGATGGGTGATGGGAAGGAACAATTCAACAACCCCCGTTCGCTCAAGGTCAATTCAAAGGGGACTCTATTTGTGGCCGACTCGGAAAATGACCGGGTCCAAGTTTTGGACCCCCAAGGCAAATTCCTGCGCACCATCAAGGTCGAGAACAAGGTGTCCGATGTCGCGGTGGACGCCAATGACCGGGTCTTCGTCTCTTCCCCTGAAGGCAATTTCGTCAAGGTTTTCACCGCCGAGGGTAAATACGTCGGCACCCTCAAGGATGGCAAGGGCCAGGACAACAACCTGCATGGCGCCAGCGGTATGGGGATCACTTCGGACGGCGTCCTCCTTTTGACCTCGGGGGATGTGGTCTCGATGTATCGGATACCCTGATCACCCTTCCATCCTGTCATTGACCCAAAGGAGCCTTCATGCCTTCCCCTAAAAAGAAGAATCGGTCCGTCAAAAAAGCGGGGGGGTCCAACCCCTCGCCCCTTTGGCTTTATGTTTTGGCGGCATTCCTCTTGGCCGGGGGGCAAGTCCTCACTTTCAAGGGTGTCCAAGGTCTAGGGATCCTCTTTTCGCTTTTGGGTCTTTTGCTTTTCGGGGCCGTTTATAGTGGTTGGGTCCAGGTTCCCGCTTTCAGTCTTCCCGACTTTGGCCGCCGGAAAGCTTCTGCCAAACCCAAACCGGTCCAATTCGAAAAATCTAAAGTTTCCTCTAAAACCATTTATCGGGTCCCCAAGGTCGCTGCTTCGTTGACCCTTTGGGGTTTTGTCCGGCTCGGGCTTATTTTGGGTGCTTTTTACTTCGCGATCCGTGGACAGATGGACCTCATCAATATGGTCACAACGGAAGGCGTGAAGTTCTATTTCATCGGGGTACTTCTTTTCACCATAGCGACACTATTTCCCCAAAGGGAAGGGCTGAAGCTGGTCCCCATTACCCCCAAGGTTGAATGGACCCTCTTTGGTCTCATCATGGTCCTGGCCGCTTTTCTTCGTATCTATAAGCTGGATACGATCCCCTCGGGTGTTTTCTTCGACATGGGCTTCCAAGGTTATGAGGCTTTGAGGATATTGCACGAGCATATCCATCCTTGGGAGATGAACATCACCGAGAATTTCCCCTCGGCTCCTGTCCCTATCTATGTCGGGGCTATTTGGTTCATGTTTTTCAAGAACACACAGTTCAACTTGAACCTTCTTTATGTGACTTTCTGTCTGGCTTCCTTTCCCTTGATCTATTGGACCTTCCGACAGCTTTCCGGTCCCCGAGTGGCTTTATTGGCCTTCTATATATTGGCGGTCATGCGCTGGAACATGATCTTCTGCCGTAATTCCTTCCCGCCCTCGCTCCTTCCTTTTTTCATGTTCGGAACACTGGCCCTTTTGCTTTATGGGCTTCGAACGAACAAAAGATGGGCCTTCATCGTCGCGGGTGTTCTTTTCCCTATCGGGCTTTATGCCTACCAGACCTATGTGATGTACCTGGTGGCGGTATTCCTTTTCGCCCTTTATGAGTGCGCCACCAATTGGAAGGCGGTCAAGGCGAACCTTCCCTCCTTGGGAATGTTCACCCTGATCTTCCTGTTGTTGAGTTTTCCCTTCTTTAAACCCATGTTCACGGGGCAATCCACCACCCGTATCAATCAACTATCCATCTTCAACCGCTGTCAGCAGGAACACAGCATCCAGCCCCTTTTGGTCAACCTCCAATACACGGCCCTGATGTTCAACCGTCGTGGCGACCCGAATCCCCGCCACAACTTGCAGGATCACCGTGAATTGGACGACGTGACCGGTGTGCTTTTCTTTTTTGGGGTTTTCTACGCCTTGTTCCGTTGCTGGCGCAGGAAGCATTACTACACTTTGGTGGGCATCGTCATCATGGCCTTGCCCTGTTTGATCACGGTCGACCCCGCCCACTCCAGTCGTATGCATGGCATGACGGCGTTCATCGCCCTGGCCGCGGCTTCCACCCTTTCCGCTATATGGGGAAGGCTTCGGGCCCTTTGGGGCCAAAGGGGAGAATGGTTGTTCTTGTTGCTCTTGGCCGCGCCTTTGGCCTTCATGGCCAAGCAAAATTACCAGGTTTATTTCGTGGAGGAGGCCAACAACTATGGGAGTTGGGCCGAGTTCTCCATCGCGGAGTCCACCATCGGCAAGAAATGCGCCCAATGGGGGGACAAGTACGATTGTTATATCTCGGGACGTTACTACGGGCACTATACGGTGGAATATTTCACTTACTTCGTCCATGACCACGTGAAGCGGATGGACATCCCCGATTCGTTCGTGGCCCTGCCGGCCGCGGGCCGCGGGCTTTTATTCGCGCTGGAACAAGGAAGGTCGGGTGTTTTGGGGACCTTGGAGCAGCTTTATCCGGGCGGGGAATCGGAGATCGACAAGGACCCAACGGGCAACGCTTATCTTTATTTTTACCGGGTCCCACCCGAGATCGTCGACAAGGCGAGGGGACTCAAGGCTAAATTCTCGGATGGCACCGAGGCCCAGATCCAGCGTTTCCCGGAGAGTTTGCCCGCGGGACCTTTCAACGCCACCTTCACCGGGGATTTTTACGTCGATATGCAAGGACCCTACCGCTTCACCTTTCCCGCCGGCATGAGCTGGTGGATCGCCGGGCAAAGGGTGCTCCCGGGAAAACCCATTGAATTACAAAAAGGATATTTCCCCTTGAAGATCAAGTGGTCGGCGCCCAATGGGGCGACGGGGGCGGAATTTTCCTTTGATGGACCCTCGGGCAAAATGCCCATCGGCCCGTCCCATTTCCTCACCTTTCCGCAGAACCGCGGCTTGAAGGCCGAATATTTTGAATCGATGGAATGGAAGGGCAAGCCCACGCGGGTGCAGTGGGAACCGGTCATCAACTACGTCAACGGCAACGATTTTCCCTTCCAGGGTGGCAGCATGGGCATCCATTGGTCGGGCCAATTGAACGTTCCCAAGGGCGGGGAATACCGTTTTTACCTGAAGACCATGGAAGAGGCGAGTCTCAAGATCGACCACAAGCCGGTCACGAAGGGGATGGGGTCCAATCCCCAAGGGAAGATCTCTTTGACCCAAGGCACGCACGCCATCGATGTTTATTACGCCAAACAGAATGGCTGGGGCGCGGACTTCAGTCTCATGTGGGGCATGCCGGACGAAAGGGGAATGGAAGTCATCCCCAATTCGGCTTTCGGCCTGGTCCCTTAAAACCACAAAATTTTTTGGAACTTTGATGAATGAGATGGATCAGATAAGGATCTTTATCCCATTTATCTAATTCATCATAGTTTCAACGGATCTTTTCAGGGTTTGGGTTTTCTCCCCACGCAAAAGAGCGAAACGCCGATGGGTTTGGGTAGGAACCGCTCCACTTTTTCCGCCAGCCAAACGATCCGGTCATAGAGAAGGATCTGGGACCGGGGGATGATCTTCCGCCGCAGCACCTTTCCGTTGAGCCACCAGCCAAAAACCCCCAGTAGGTTCAAATAGCGGCAGTGGTCCACCTCGAACCCCGCCGCCTTCACCCTTTGCTCCAGTTGCCTCAGGGAATAGCGCCGGAAATGCCCGTAGCTCACGTCCATGGAACCGAAGAGGGCTTGGAGGGCGGGAACGAAGACCAGGAACCGGCCCCCGGGCGGAAGCAGGTTGAAACAACGGGAGAGGACTTGCTGATCCCCGGAGAGATGCTCCAATACGTTCACGCAGACGATGGTGTCGGGGCGGAAAGAACGAAGGGAAGGGAGCTGCCTTTCCAGGTCCACCTTGCGGAAAGAGACCTTCGGGTTGCCCTTCAACCTTTTGCGGGCGGCCGCCAGGTACCCCTCGTGCGTGTCCACGCCCAAGACCTTCCCGTGGCTGGAAAGGGAAGAGGTGATGTTGCCGGTCCCGCAGCCGATCTCCAGGATCCTTTTGCCCAGGTGGGGTTCCAGCATCCTATAGATCCAACGGTTGTAATTGACCGCCTCGGAGAGGGCTTCCAGCGTCTCTAGTTGGGCGTCTTTCGACATTATCGGCCGCCGGAAACGACTTTGAATTCACCCTTGAGTGTTTCGTCCTCCGCGTCTTTCGCCACCCAAAGATAAAAGGCGCCTTCTTCGATATGGGAGATGCCCTTGTCATCCAGAAAGGCCAGTTGGGAAGGCTCTATCTTGAATTCCACCTTCCGGGTCTCGCCTGGGGAAAGGGTCACCTTTTTGAAATCCACCAATCGGCGGACTGGTTGGGTGAGGCTTCCCGTCAATTGGCGGATATAAAGCTGAACGACCTCGGTGCCGGTCCGTTTTCCTTTATTGGTGATGGCGGCGGTCACTTGAAGGTGATCGTCCTTGGCGCCCAAGACTTCTTTGTCGAGCTGAAGGTCGGCGTACTTGAATGACGTATAGCTCAGTCCGAATCCGAAGGGATATTGGGGGCTGTTGGGGGAGTCCTGGTATTTGGAAGTGTAATGGACCTTCTCGTCCATGGGCCGACCAGTATTCATATGAGCGTAATAAACGGGGATCTGGCCCACACTGCGGGGGAAGCTGACAGCCAAGCGGCCCGTCGGGTTAAAGTCCCCGAAGAGTACATCGGCAACGGCCTCGCCATGGCGGGTCCCCAGGAACCAGCTTTCCACGATGGCCGGGAGATTCTCCGCTTCCCAAGGGATCGTGAGGGGCCTGCCGTTCATCAAGACCAAGACCACCGGCACTCCAGTAGCCTGGATGGCCTTCACCATTTCTTCTTGCCGCCCGGGAAGGTTCAGGAAGGCCCGGCTGGAGGCCTCTCCGCTCATATCCTGGGTTTCACCCGCCACGACCACCGCTATGTCGGCTTTCTTGGCGGCGGCCACGGCGTTGTCGATGGCGGACTGGGGGCTGTCCTTGTTCACTTCCACACCCGGGTCATAAAGGACCAGTGTGTGGGCGGGAACTTTCTTTTTGATGGCGTCCAAAATGGTTGAGACCTTATCCAAGGCATCCTCGCCCTTGCAGTCCCAGGAACCCAGTGGGTCCCTTTTGGAGTCGGCCAGGGAACCGATGACCGCGATGGTCTTCATGTTCTTGGAAAGGGGAAGGAGGTTTTTCTCGTTCTTGAGGAGCACGATGGACTGGCAAGCTTCCTTCAGGGACAGGTCCAAGGCTTGGGGGGTGAGCATGGAGGAAGCTTCTTTTTCCTCATCCGTGTAAGGATGGTCGAAGAGCCCCAATTCGACTTTCACCCGCAGGATGCGGCGGACGGCGTCATCGATCACCAGTGAAAGTTCTGATTTCTTTTTCACGAGACCCGGCAAGTGATCCTTGTAAACGTTACAAACCATATCCATGTCCACGCCCGCCGTGGCTCCTTTCAGAGCGGCGTCTTCCTTGTCGCGGGCGTAACCGTGGTCGATCATTTGCTCCAAGGAGGCCCAATCGCTGACGACGAAGCCGTCGAAATTCCACTCTCCTTTTAAAATGTCCCGCAGGGTATGCCGGTTGCCGGAAGTGGGTACGCCATTGAGGTCGTTGAAGGCGCTCATATAGGTCCGGACCCCCGCGTCCGCCGCGGCCTTGAAAGGCGGCAGGTAGACGTTGCGAAGGGTAACTTCGGACATGTCGGTGGTGTTGTAATCCCGTCCGGCCTCGGCGGCGCCATAACCGACGAAATGTTTGGCGCAAGCGGCGATGGAACCGGTATCGCTCAAGTTCTTTCCTTGAAAACCCTTCACCCGGGCGACGGCCATCCGGGAACCTAAGTATGGATCCTCTCCCGAGCCTTCCGCGATGCGTCCCCAGCGGGGGTCCCGGCTAACATCCACCATAGGAGCGAAGGTCCAACGGATGCCAGCGGCATAAGCTTCGTGGGCGGAGGTGGCGGCGCATTTTTCCAGCAACTCAGGGTCCCAAGCGCAATCCTCGGCCAGGGGAATAGGGAAGATGGTCTTATAACCGTGGATGACATCCAATCCGAACAAGAGAGGGATATGAAGGCGGCTTTTTTCCACGGCGACCTTTTGGGCCTGGTTGGTGTTCTTGGACCCGAAGGTATTAAGAAGCGAGCCTACTTTTCCCGCCGTCACGTCCGGAACGGTCTGGTCCCCGAGCTTCTCGTACTCGTGGTACTGGGTCATCTGGCCGACTTTCTCTTCCAGGGTCATCTGGGAGAGGAGGGCTTTTACCTTTTCCTCGATGGACCTTGAGGGGATGGCTGGGTCGGCAAAGGCCTTGAGGGGAATCAACGGGACAAAGATCAGAAGCAAAGCAATCGGTTTCATCATGAAGCGGATCACGGGTCCTCCAGGTTAGGGGTTGGGCCGTCTTTAGCTTGGGAAAGCCCGGATATGGTATATTAAACAACCCCGGCAAAGAAGCGTGGCTAAGGCCCTTTCGCTAGGGCCATCTGGCCCTGGGTTCGGGGCCGAATTTAAGCGCAAAAAATGTTGTGAGATGTGTTGAAGTATGTAAAATAAGGCCGCTGAAGAAGGAACGGGCGCCAGCCTGGCTTCATCGAAGAAGACCTTGTCGTAGCTTATTGGTTCAACCCCACTCCGGGAGAAATAGCCGAATGACATCAGCCCAACGCAAGGAAGCCATCAGCGCTTTCCTCTTCATCGCCCCTTT
>CAZLND010000134.1:0-7424 GCA_964560635.1 uncultured bacterium
TTGAGCTTATGAACGAAGGACGAAAGGCGAGAAATATGGCGGGAAGCGGTATTGCGCTTGAGAATCCCATGGGAACAAGCCTTGTCCAACACGTGCATGGCGGTTTTCAAGTTCTTCGCGGCTTCTTCGGCGGTCTTGGAAGCGCGGACAGCCTTCATGGCCGTACGGATCCTATTCTTTTCGGCCGAATTGCGTGCGGTGCGGCGCTTGGTGCGGCGGACATCCTTGATGGACGACTTGATGATCGGCATGTATCCTCCAGAGAAATATTCAGCGGCTTCCTAAAAAGGAGGCATATCGTAAAGGAAGGCCGGGGCACTGTCAACCATGTCTAAACCTTCAAAAACCAGACCTGTCACCACGAAAGAAGCGGGCCACCACCTGGGGCGACACTTCCGATTGGTCACCGCCGCCACTTCCATCAGCCGGGTCACCGGGTATGGCCGCGACACCCTCAACGCCGCCCTATTCGGGGCGGGATGGATCTCCGATTCCTATTTCATGGCCATCCGGATCCCCAGCCTTCTGAGGGACCTGTTCGCGGAGGGCGCGCTTTCCAATGCATTCGTCCCGGCCTTCACCTCCCGCTTGGAGAAAAGGGACCATCGGGACGCCTGGGAACTCATGTCCCAAGTCTTCACCCTGCTTTGCCTGGTGACCGGGGGATTAACGGCCCTGGGCATCCTCTTCGCGCCTCAGGTGGTCTGGGTCATCGCCCATGGATATCTTGAAAACCCGGATAAGTTCCAACTGACCGTTCAGTTGACCCAGTTCCTCTTCCCGGTACTCATGTTCGTTTCCTTCGCCGCCCTTTGGATGGGGACGCTGAACTCCATGCATCGTTTCGCGATCCCGGCCTTTGCCCCCGTCTTCATGAACCTCACCCAGATCGTCATGGGTCTCGCCCTTTTGAAATTTTGGCCCGCGGCAAGCCCGGCGGATGAGATCCGGGACGTCCGGCTTTGGTCCATCTCCATGACCGCCGGTATGTTCCTTCAATGGTTCGTCCAGGTGCCCGACGCCTGGAAAGCAGGGGTGAGGATCCGATGGGCTTGGCCGCCCACCCACCCCGGGGTCAAGGAAATGCTCAAGCTGATGGCCCCGGCCGTCATCAGCTCCTCGGTCCTCCAAGTGAACCTGTTGGTGAACCAATTCTTCGCTTCATTCCTCGCGGTGGGATATGTCAGCTATCTCTACTACGGGAACCGCCTATTCCAATTACCTTTCGGGATATTGGGGGTCTCCATCGCTACGGTCACTTTCCCGCTTTTGTCCCGGCAGGCCAATTCGGGCAAGATGGGGGAATTTTCAGAAACCTTGAGCCAGGCCCTCTCGGCTTGCCTGTTCTTCATGGTGCCTTGCACAGCCGGTATCTGGATCGTCGCCAAACCAGCCTGCCACCTGGCCTTCGAGTACGGCCGGTTCACCCCCGAAGCCACCCAAGCCGCCGCCGAAGCCACCGCGCTTTACGCCTTGGGTCTGGTCGGTTACACAGGGGTCAAGATACTCTTGCCCGCCTATTACGCTCGGCGGGATGCCCGCAAACCCCTGAAAACTTCTGTCATCGCCATGGCGGCCAACGTGGTCCTCAATCTCACGGCTTTCTTATTCGTGGCCGACTCCCATATGCGTTTCTGGGGATTGGCCTTGGCCTCCAGCCTGGGCTCGATCATCAATCTCTCTTTATTACTTTCGGGACTTGGGAAGTTGGGCATCCGCCTTCAATGGGCCTTCCTGGTCCGTGAAACAGGGAAGATCCTATTGGCCACCGCCGTCATGAGCTTCATCACTTGGGAAGCGTTCCATTGGATCGCGGCTCTTCAGCTTCCCGTCGGGCGCTTGTGGAACTTCCTGTTACCGGTCGTCTTAGGCGCGCTCATTTACTTCGGTATGGCCAAAGCCCTGGGCCTGTCGGGTCTTCAATGGGTCTTGGGAAGAAGAAAGAAGTAGGGATGTCATTGCGAGCTTCGAATTTAGAAGCAAAGCAACCTAAGTTCATGGGTGGTTTGAAGTTGTTTGTTTTGCCGAAGGCAAAACTAGTTATTTAAACTTGGTTTGCCACGTCGTAATCGCTCCGCTATTCGCGGAGCACTCCTCGCAATGACGTAAAAATATGAAAAAAATAAATTCAAAATTGCATTTGAAATGGGGTCTGTTCAAGATAGGGAAGGGCATTTGCGCGGCGGCCTGGACTCCCAAAGGTCTTTCAGCGCTCATCCTGCCGCAAGCGAGCCGGGAAAGGGCCCTTCAAAAACTCCACGAATATCTCCCGGCTTCATTCCATAGAAGCTTGGAAGATCCACCCATCACGGTTCCCAGAAATATCCAACACCAAACCCGTCGAGGTCTCTCGGGAAAGCCCTTTCACCTCACCCCATTCGACCTCTCTTTTTTGACAGCTTTTCAACAAAAGATCCTCCGGGCTACTTGTCAGATCCCTTTCGGACAAACCCGCACTTACGGCTGGGTGGCGGGGAAGGCCGGTTCGCCCCGGGGATATCGAGCCGCGGGACAGGCCCTGAACCGCAATACCCTCCCCCTATTCATTCCTTGTCACCGTGTTATTGCCTCAGGCAACCGCTTGGGTGGTTATGGAGGTGGAATCGCCTGGAAAATAAGGTTGTTGAAGGCCGAAGGCGTCGAGACCACTCCAGCGCCGGAAGGTAGTTACAGGGTGCGTCAGCTCTGATAAAATCAATGGCAGTCCTTTCTTCCAGTCGACCTATATCTGCCGCGAGGGGTTTGAATGCTCCAGGGGAATATCGACAAATATAAGCTCATTGAGATCAAGGGAAGCGGCACCTTCGGAACAGTTTGGTTAGCTGAAGACACCTGGATCGGCAAAAAAGTCGCCATCAAGATCCCGCACAACCAAAAAGAAGAATTCACCACCATGATCGCCGAGCCCAAGCTCTTGGCGTCCCTCGATCACCCCAACATCGTCCAGATCCTGACCGTCGACAAGGCCGAGAACATCTTCTTCATGGTCATGGAATACGTGGACGGGAAGAACCTCGCCCAGCTCATCTCCGAAACACCGCTGACCTACAAAGAAGCGGTCGACATCATCATCCAGATCCTTTCGGCCCTACAGTACGCTCACGACAAGAACGTCATCCACCGCGACCTCAAACCTGGGAATATCCTTTTGACCTCGGACCGCAAGGCTAAGATCACCGACTTCGGCACCGCCCTCATTCAACAAGCGGGGAAGAACGGCGCCGGCATTGGGGGCACCCTTTACTATATGGCCAAGGAACAAGTCTTGGGCCACCCCGCTCCCGCGTCGGATATCTATTCGGTGGGGGTCATCCTTTACGAAATGGTGACGGGCAAGTTGCCTTTCTTCGATGAGGTTCCCATGGCGGTCCTGAACAAGATCCTCAAGGATGAGGTGCCCGAACCGCACAAACTCAATCCCGGCGTCCCCCAAGAGCTCGAAGCCATTATTTTGAAAGCCCTTCAGAAAGAAGTCTCAAAACGTTACCAGTCAGCTTCCGAGATGAGGCAGGAACTCGAAAAACTTCCGGCCAATATCCTGACCGCCCCCATCAGCGTGGGCAACAAGACCCAAGAGATCCTCACCCATACCATCATCCAAGAAGCCGCCAAGAAGCAGGTCAAGGAAGTCGGGGACATCAACTCCCTCCGGTACCAGGGCTACCACTACAAACTTATCCGCACCATCGGCACCCGCGGCAAGGAAGAGGGGAATTTCATCTCTCCGCTGGCGGTGGCCGTGGACGCCCAAAAAAGGGTCTATGTCTGTGACTCCCTGAAGTGCAATGTCCAGGTCTTCGACTTCGAGGGGAAGTTCCTCTATTCGGTGGGGAAGTTCGGCAAGGAAACCGGCGACCCTAAGGATGTTTCCTTCCTCATGCCCGTTTCCGTCGCCGTGGATCAGGGAGGCAACCTGGTGGCCTTGGACGCCAAGACCTGCAACGTCCAGATCATCGGCAAAATGGGCCAACTCATCGCCAAATTCGGCGAACCCGCCTCGCCCACCACCGGCAAGATCGAGATCGGGGCCGGGGGCTTTTTCCATCCCCAGGGTCTGGTCTTGGACGACAAGGACAACATCTACGTGGCCGACACCGGCAACCACCGTATCCGGGTCTTCAATCCGGCGGGGAAGGTCATCAACAAGTTCGGTATCCAGGGCGCGAGGTTGGGCGAATTCAACGGCCCCTCCGGGCTCACCATCGATAACGCTTCGAACTTGCTCGTTGTGGATGAGAAGAATTACCGCATCCAGATATTCACTTACCGGGGCGTCTTCAAGAACAAGTTCGGAAAAAGAGGCACCGGAAGGGGCGAATTCGCATCTCCTACTTGCGTGGCCACCGACTCCAAGCGTAATATTTTCGTGACCGACAGGGATCCCCGCATCCAGGTATTCGATCCCGAAGGTTATTATTTGACCGAGTTCGGCATGCCCCAGGGAAATTACAAGATCGCCCCCAAGTATTACGGTGTCGCTTTGGACAGTGACAACAACGTGTATGTCACGGATATAGCCAATTGCAGCGTGTTGATATATGCCCTTAAAAAATAAAACGAGTTACGGAAATCATAACGATGATAAAAACCGATCAACTACCGATAAAACCGATGGCTGACCCAATTTCGATCCGGTCTCGGTCTATATCGGTCGTTATCGGTCTCATCCCCGTCCCCTCCTTTTCTTCAAAACCATTCGTACTGAGGCAACAATGAGCGCCAACCCCACACCCAACCCTGAACCGTCCATCCCGGGCCGCATTGTCCTAACACCGCCCAAATCGACGGGAAAGCCGCAGATCACCATCACGGTGCTGGCCGGCCCCGAACAAGGCCAGGTCTTCAAGATCGCCCGGCCCACGACCACTCTCGGACGGTCCAACACCTGCGAAGTCATTATCAGCGACCCCCTGGTCTCCCGGCAACACTGCCAAATATTGCTCGGTATGGGCGGCATCAATTTGCGCGATCTGGGAAGTACCAACGGCACCTTCCTGAACGGCGTGCGTGTCACCGAAAGCCCGCTTCGCAACCAGGATGTCATTTCCCTGGGTGGAACCCGTCTTCGTTTCGCCGTGGAGGTTTCCAAGGATGTCCTGGACAGCAAGACCCCCAAGATCGATGAATTGGCTCACAAAAAACTTTTGACACTCTATGAAGTGGGGAACATCGTCAACTCGGTCCTGGAACTCAAGACCCTGCTTTCCATCATCATGGCCATGGCTATCAAGGTCATGCAGGCCAACCGAGGCTTCCTGCTTTTGAAAGATAAGGGCGGGGCCCTCAAGCCCGTGGCCACCCATGCCCTGACCCCCACGGAGGCCCAGGCGCCTTATAGCCAGACCATCGTGGACACTGTCCTCAAAGAACGGGTACCCGTCCTGGTCCTGGACGCCGTTCACGATGTGCGTTTCTCCAACCGGGATAGCCTCAAAGCCCTTCCTCTTTCTTCCGTTATTTGCGTGCCCATCTGGGAGCGGGAAAACATCGTGGGTGTCATCTATGTGGATAAGGCCGAAGGAACCAGTACCTTTTCTGAGGAGGACATGTATTTCCTCTCCGCCTTTGCCAACCAAGCCGCGGTCGCCATCGCCAACGCCAAATTGTTCGATGACGTGAGAAGGGAAGAGCGACTTCGCACCTCTCTCCAACGCTATCTTTCTCCCAATATCGTCGATGAAATGGTCCAAAAGAATTCCGATAACATGACCATCGGCGGCGAGAAAAAGAAGGTCACCATTCTGTTCTGCGACATCCGTGGTTTCACCACCCTGACCGAAAAAGAACCCGTGGAAACCATCGTGTCCCTGCTCAACGAATATTTCAGCGCCATGTCGGACGTCATCTTCGCCAATCACGGCACCCTGGACAAGTTCATCGGTGACGCCATCATGGCCATCTATGGAGCGCCTTTGGAGCTGGCCGAAGGGCCCTATAAATGCGTCAAGACCGCGATCGAGATGCGTAACAAATTGACCCTATTGAATGAGAAGTGGAAAGCCGAGAAGAAGCCCCAGATCCAAGTGGGTTACGGCATCAATACGGGTGAAGCCATCGTGGGCAACATCGGGAGCGAGCGACGAATGGAATATACGGCCATCGGCGATATGGTGAACGTGGCCGCCCGCGTGGAAGGCGAGACCGAGGGAAGCCAGATCTTCATCACCGAGGAAACATTCCAGGAACTGGGGAGTAAGGTCACCGTCAAGAAATTGAAACCCGTTTCCCTCAAGGGAAAATCCTCGAAAGTGCAGATCTACGAAGTCACCGGACTCAACGCCGCTTCCTAGATCCCGAGCCTTCCTCAACCGTCCTAACCCATAGATTTAACAGAATTCCCCGGTTAGGATAAGGCCACCATGGCCAACAAGATCAAAACCCTTCCTGAGAAAGTCATCAACCAGATCGCCGCTGGTGAAGTCGTGGAACGGCCGTCTTCCGTCGTCAAAGAACTCTTAGAAAACGCGCTGGACGCCAAGGCTTCCTTCATCGAGGTCGAGATACAAGAAGGCGGAAGCCGCCTCATCAAGGTCACCGACAACGGGGAAGGGATGGGCCCCGAGGACGCCAAGTTGGCCGTCCAAAAGCACGCCACCAGCAAGATCCACAGTGTGGACGACCTTTCCCACCTGCACAGCTTTGGATTCCGCGGAGAAGCCCTGGCCAGTATCGCCTCGGTGTCCCATTTCGAGCTATCCACCCGCTTGGCCGACGCCCTTTCCGGCGTCTCCATCAAGATCAAGGGCGGCGGGACCCCCAAGATCGAGGAGGCTGGCCGGCCGACCGGGACCACCGTTTCCGTCGCCAATCTTTTCTTCAATACTCCCGCACGCCTCAAGTTCATGAAAAAGAAGGGCACTGAGGAAAACCATATCGTGACCGTGGTCACAACGAGCGCCCTAGCTTTCCCGGAGGTGGGCTTCCGATTGGTGATGGATGGGAAAGAGGCCCTTCATGTAACGCCTTCCAGTTTCACCCAGAGGCTTTCCCAAGTGCTGGGCAAGGATATTTCCCACTCCCTTCAGCCGGTGGACTTTGAGGCGGGCCGTATCCGTATCCGGGGAGCCGTAAGCGCCCCCACCATCACCAAACCCACCCGTGAGAACCTGTTCTTTTTCGTCAACCACCGTTGGATCATGAATCCCTCGCTGGGCCACGCGGTCATGACGGCCTACCACACCCTTTTACCGACGCGGCGATACCCCGTCGCGGTCCTTTTCCTGGAAGTCCCCGAGGAAGAGGTGGACGTCAATGTCCACCCTACCAAAAGGGAAGTGAAGTTCTCCCGAGACAGGGATATCTATGAAGCCGTTGTCCGGTCCATCCGAAGCGCCCTTCTTTCCAGCAATGAACCCCTTCAGCCGGTTGCATCCGCTCCCGCGCCTACTGTTTCCTATAGCTCATCCTTCGAAGCACCCAATCTT
>CAZLND010000135.1:0-7306 GCA_964560635.1 uncultured bacterium
AGCTGGGCATGGTGACGCCCCGCACCGACCAAGTGGTCATTTTGGACGATGAGTCCACCCTCAAGCCCCGTTGGTTCAGCTTCTGGGAGAACACCATGGCGAAGGCCGAGGTGAAAAAGTGAGCGGCTTGCGAAATCTATCCCAAATGCAAAAAAGGCTCCTGCTCCTCGAGACTGTCATCATCGCCGCCGCCCTTCTAGTGGAAGGCCGGCTGGTCTATCTGCAGGTCTATAAGCATTGGGACTTCATGCGGATGGCCTATCACCAACAGTACAAGTCCAAAGAATCAACCGCCTCGCGCGGCATCATCTCCGACCGTTACGGGAACCTGCTGGCTATGAACATCGATCTTTTCAATGTCTGCGCCCATCCCGACCAGATCACGGACAAGGCTGAGGCCGCCGTCATCCTTTCGCGGGCCTTGGGCATCCCTTACCTGACGGTCGCCACCAAGATCTCCACGAACAAATCCTTCGTTTGGTTGGCCCGCCAGGTTCCCTATGAACGCTCCCAAGCCATCGAGAATATGAAGCTCGACGGCGTGGAAGCCACCCGCGAACAAAGACGCTTCTATCCCGACCATGAGATGGCTTCCCACGTGCTGGGTTTCGCCGGCCTGGACAACCAGGGCCTGGAAGGTCTGGAACGTTATTACAACAGCAGTCTGGCCGGCAAAAAGGGACTGGTCGCGACCGAGCGAGATGCTCGGGGCCGCGTGGTGCTAACTGATAACGAGACCAAGAAAGCCAGCCAGGACGGCCTGAATGTCACCACCACTTTGGACAAGACCATCCAGCACATCGCCCAAGTGGAACTGGCGAAAGCCTTCGAGAAATACCGTTGCAAGGCCGCTTCCATCGCGGTCATGGACCCGCGCACGGGCGAGATATTGGCCATGGCCGATTACCCCACTTACGACCCTAATCATTTCACATCGGTGCCCAACCAGACCTGGAAGAACCGCATGGTGAATTCGGAATTCGAACCGGGCTCTACCTTCAAGCTGGTGGCGGCTGTTGGCGCCATGGAAGAGGGCGCTGTCAACGAAGATGACAAGTTCTTCTGCGAGAACGGCGAATTCCATACCGATTACGGTCGGGTGGTGACGGACCACGAAAAACACGGATGGCTGACCTTCCGCGAGGTCTTCGGTTATTCCAGCAACATCGGCATGGTCAAGGTCAGCGCCAAGCTCGGTAAAGAGAACCTCTACCACTATTGCAAGCGGTTCGGGTTCGGGGACAAGACGGGTATCGACCTCCCCGGCGAGGCTGACGGCAAGGTGCGGCCGCTGGACAAGTGGAGCGGCCTTTCCATGACCTCAATCCCTTACGGCTATGAGATATCGGCCAACCCCATGCAGGTGCTCACCGCCTACGCGGCCATCGCCAATGGCGGCGTCATGATGAAACCCTATATCGTCAAATCCCTTGCCACCAACGACGGCAAGACGGTCAAGGAATTCGGTCCCAAGAAGGTCCGCCGGGTCTGCTCGGCCAAGACGGCGAAGCGCATGACCGAGCTCATGAAGTGGGTGGTCGAAAAGGGCACGGGCACGGCGGTGGCCTTGCCTTCCTATCCCATCGCGGGAAAGACCGGCACGGCCTACAAGTTCATGAACGGTCACTATTCCAAATACAACTATGTCTCTTCCTTCGTGGGGTTCGTTCCGGCCGACAACCCGCGCTATGTCATCTATGTTTCGCTCGACGATCCTCGCGGTCTCTATTGGGGCGGCTACACGGCCGGCCCGGTTTTCAAAGAAGTGGCCAAGCGGGCCCTGGCCTATGACTTGGTGCCCGGTTTGAACATCGATGGGGCGGTGGCCCAGAGTGACGATAAGCGGCGTGTGCCCGCCTTTACCGGTTTGACCAAGGATCAATGCAAATGGCTGGGACAAAGGGACGGTTTGAAACTGAAATTCCAAGGCAAGGGTTCGAAGGTCGTGGATCAATCCCAAAAAGCCGGACTGCCCCTGGATGTGGAGAACGGCAAACAAGCCAAGCTCATCCTGACCCTCGGCGATACGGACGCTCCGGTGGCCAAAGGCTATATGCCGGACCTGAAGGGCAAGACCAAGCGGCAGGCCCTGGCGCTTTTGGCGCCCCTGGGCGTGCGGGTCAATTTCCGGGGCGAAGGCATCGTGCGTTCCCAATTCCCCCCGGCGGGCCGGTCCATCGTTAACAACACGCCTTGCGACATCAATTGCGACATGCCTGTCCTGAAGGCCGCTTTCGCGGGAGGGAACTCATGAAGCTCCTTTCCCTCACCAAAAAACTCAAGGGCGTGAAGATCGTGGGCAAAGGAAATCCCGATTTGACCGGCATTTCCGAGAATTCCAAGACCACCCATCCGGGCGAGCTTTTCGTCTGCATCCCTGGCGCCAAACATGACGGCCGCGTTTACGCGGAAGAGGCCCTGCAGTTCGGGGCCCGGGCCGTGATGGTGCAAGGGGACGCCTTGAAGGGCGTCGCGGTGCCCCAGTTGGTGGTGAAGGACAGCCGGGAATCCCTGGCCCGTCTTTCCAACCTTTATTACGGCGACCCTTCCCAAAAGGTGAGGGTTATCGGGGTGACGGGCACCAAGGGTAAGACCACCACGACCTATCTCATCCGGGCCATCCTGGAAAGGGCGGGGCAAGCCGCGGGCCTCATCGGCACCATCGCTTACCAGATCGGTAACAAAAGCTATGAAGCCAATAACACCACGCCTTCTTCGCTCACCATCGTCAAGTTGCTGGATGAGATGCGCCGCCAAAATTGCAAATGGGCGGTCATGGAAGTCTCCTCCCACGCCCTAGAAATGAAGCGGGTGGTGGGCATTGAGTTCCAAGGCGCGGTCTTTACCAACCTGGGCCGGGACCACCTGGACTACCACAAGAACTTCAATAACTACTTCTTCGCCAAGCGCCGCCTTTTCACCGAGTTCAAGAGCGTAAAAGCCCGGGCGGTGAACGCCGACGACCCTTACGGCCAAAAGCTGCTCAAACAACTCAAGTCCAAGGCCGTTGGCTATGGCATTAAATCCAAGTGCGCCTACCAGGCTACCCACGTGGAGCACAAGCCGGGCCAATTGAAGTTCCAAGTCCAAGGCCACGCCTTTGAGGTGCCACTGACCGGAATGTTCAATGTTTACAACTCGCTGGCCGCCCTTTCGGTGCTGAAGGAACTCGGACTTTCGTGGGAAGCCTTGCAGGACGGCCTCAATAACGCCCCGGCGGTTCCCGGAAGGTTCGAGGAAGTTTCGGCGGGACAGGATTTCACGGTGCTGGTCGATTACGCCCATACCGCCGACGCCCTGAAACAGGCCCTTATCGCCGCCCGCGAAATTTTGGGCAAGAAGAGCCACCACAAACTCATTTCGGTCTTTGGTTGCGGCGGGGACCGGGACAAGACCAAACGGCCCCTCATGGGGAAGGTCTCTTCCCAACTGGCGGACATGACGGTGGTGACCTCGGACAATCCCCGCACGGAGGATCCCAAACTGATCCTGGAGGACATCCTCCGGGGCATTCCTTATTCCTTGATGCAGAACCACAAGCGCCGGGTTTGGGTGGAAGAAGAGCGGGGGGCGGCTATCCGGATGGCCCTGTCCATGGCGAAGAAGGGCGACCTGGTCCTCATCGCGGGCAAGGGGCACGAGACCTACCAGATCGTTGGCACCGAGAAACAGCATTTCGACGACCGTGAAGTGGCGAGGAACATTTTAAAGAACAACAGGTTGAACCACCAAGACACCAAGGCACCAAGGAAGGCATAAGAAAAATGGGAAGCCAAGGATTGAGAAAAAGATCTTTTGTTTTCTTGGTGTCTTGGTGTCTTGGTGGTGAAAAAGTCATCGATTTGGTTTTTTGATGTTGCCTTGGACATTGCGGGAGGTGGCGGCGCTCGTTAACGGGCGACAACTGAAGGGGAATGGCGAGACCCAAGTGACCGGGGTTTCCCACGACACCCGGCAGGTGGCTAAGGGCGACCTTTTCGTGGCCATCGTGGGGGCAAGATTGGACGGGCACCGGTTCCTTAAAGAAGCGGCCCGCAAGGGCGCCAGGGCGGCGCTGGTCTCCCGGCAGGTAAAGGGAGTGAAACTCCCCCAGGTCCTGGTGAAGGACACGACGAAGGCCTTGGGCGAGTTGGGACGGGCCCAAAGGATGCAGTGGAACGGGCAGGTGGTGGCGGTGACCGGAAGCGTCGGGAAGACGACGGTCAAGGACATGGCGGCTCACCTCTTGGGGGTGAGCTACCGGGTCCTCAAGACCGAGGGCAATTTGAACAACCAGTACGGACTGCCCTTGACGTTGCTGAAGCTGAAGCCCACCCACGAAGTAGCGGTGGTGGAGCTGGGGATCAACCACCCCGGCGAAATGGAGTGGCTCTCCGAGATAGCCCGGCCTGACATCGCCATCGTCACGGCCATCGGGGAGGCCCACTTGGGGTTCTTCAAGGGCCGCCGCCATTTGGCGTCGGAAAAGATGAAAGTGGCCTCCGCCTTGAGGGTGGGGGGAATGAAGATCTTGAACGGGGAAGATATCTATCTTCCGGAAAGAGGCAAGAACGTGATGACATTCGGATTGAAGCTGGGCCAGGTCAAGGCGGTCGAGCTGGAGCCCCAAGGATTGGGGACCCGGTTCATGCTCGAGGCGCAAGGCGCGACGGCCTCCACCCATTTGAGCCTGATCGGCAACCACAATGTCGTCAACGCTTTGGCCGCGGTCTCGGCCGGACTCACCTTGGGCGTGCCCTTGAAGAAGCTGGCCGCCCGCTTGAGGAGCTTCGTGCCCCAGGCCCGGATGCGCATGGAGATCAAGAACATCAAGGGTGTCCTCTTCATTAACGACGCTTATAACGCCTCACCGACCTCCATGGAAGCGGCCTTGGTCACCTTCGAGGACTTGAAGGGCCCGGCCCGCAAATGGGCGGTCCTGGGCGACATGTTGGAACTGGGTTCCTTCTCCAAGGAAACCCATGCGCGGATCGTGCGGCGGGTCGCGGAGGCTGACTTGAGCGGGGTCATCTTGGTGGGCGAACGCATGAAAGAAGCCCATCGGGGCTTGAGCGAGGAAGAAAAGAAGAGGATCTGGGCTTTCACCAGCCTGTCGGGCGCCAAGTTGTTCCTCAAGAGCCGCATGGTGGCGGGGGACGCGGTTCTCCTGAAGGCCTCCCGCGGCATGAGGCTGGAAAAGTTACTGGAGGGCTTATGAACATGACCGGACTGAAAAAGTTCCTGGACGAATTGGCGGGGCCTGACCATCCCTTTGTGAAGCAGTTGGAGGAAATGACCTCTTTGGCCGCGCCCACTGGTCCGGCTATGGGAAAGAACCGGATCTTCAAGTTGAAAAAGGATGAGCCTCGGCTGGAAGTTCCGGCCCATATCCTGCGGTTGAACAAGAACTAGGAGAAGGAATGCTTTACCACTTACTTTACCCGCTGGCCAACAAGTTCATCGGGTTCAATGTCTTCAGGTACGTGACCTTCCGCAGTGTTTACGCGGCGGTAACGGCCTTCAGCATTTGCTTGTTCTTCGGCGGCGCGGTCATCGCCCGCATGCGGGCGGCCCAATTGGGCGAGAAGATCCGCACGGACGGTCCGGCCAGCCATTCCCACAAGGCGGGGACGCCCACCATGGGCGGCATCCTCATTATCCTGGCCCTTTGCGTGAGCGGCCTCTTATGGGTGCGTTGGGACTCCAAGTTCCTCTGGTTGGCCATCTTTTCCATCCTTTGGTTCGGGGCCATCGGTTTCGCCGATGATTTTTGGAAACTTGTCGGCACGGGCAAGAGCCGTGGCATCTCCAGTTTCTATAAGTTGATGCTCCAGACCATCGGGGCCATCGTCATTGTTTATTTCTACTTGGCCATCCTGCCGGACGATTTCCACCTGAAGACCAGCATCACCATCCCCTTCTTCAAGCACCCGTTGGATATCGGCATCTTCTATCCCGTCTTGGCGGTCCTGGTCATCGTGGGTTCCTCCAACGGGGTCAATCTGACCGATGGGCTGGACGGCCTGGCCATCGGTTGTACCACTTTCGCTTCCATGGCCTTCGTGGTCATCACCTATGTAGTGGGTAACGTGAAGTTCAGCGAGTACCTCAAGATCATCCAAGTGCCCGGGGCCAGCGAACTGACGGTGCTTTGCGCCGCGCTGGTGGGGGCGGGCCTGGGCTTCCTTTGGTTCAACGCGCCACCGGCCCAGATCTTCATGGGGGACACGGGTTCGCTGGTCTTGGGCGGGTTGCTCGGGACCGTGGCGGTCATGGTCAAACAGGAATTCCTCCTCATCATCGTGGGCTTCATCTTTGTGGTGGAAGCGGCCTCGGTCATCATCCAAGTCACCTCCTTCAAGATGAGGGGCAAGCGGGTCTTCAAGATGGCGCCACTACACCATCATTTCGAACTATCGGGCGTACCGGAGTCCAAGCTCATCGTGCGGTTCTGGATCGTCGCCATCATTCTTACGCTATTGACGTTGTCGACTTTAAAACTGCGCTAAATGAAAGCATTTACCGCAGAGCCGCAGAGAATGCAGAAAAGGAAAAGGATGATGAAAACAAAAAAGAAAATGGCTTTGGGTTCTCTCTGCGAACTCTGCGCCTCCGCGGTGAAAGAGGTTTGGTTCTCATGATTTATGTGCATGGAAAACAAGTGGCGGTCATAGGCCTGGGCAAGTCCGGGTTCGCGGCCGCGCGCCTTCTTTCGGTCCATGGGGCCCATGTGGTCATCCTGGACGACAAGACGCCCGAGAAGCTCTCGGTCTGGATCGAGCGGGCCAAGGAACTTTCCAATACCCACCTGATGCTGGGCGGTATCGAGGCCACCACGGTGCTCCATTCCGACCTAGTGGTGACTTCGCCAGGTGTTCCTTATAAGCACCCCGTCCTGGAACAGGCCCGGGAAAAGGGCATTCCGGTCATCGGGGAGATGGAATTGGCTTACGGTTACTGTCCCTCGCCGGTGGCCGCCATCACGGGCACTAACGGCAAAACGACGACCACGACGCTGGCTACCGCCATGATCAACGCCTCGGGAAAAAAAGCCATCGCCTGCGGGAACATCGGCAAGGCCTTCGCGGAAGCGGTCTTCGAGCTGAGCTCGGAAGATTGGGCGGTGCTTGAGGTCTCCAGCTTCCAATTGGAAACCACCGAGGATTTCCGGCCCAACGTGGCGGCGGTCCTCAATATCACGCCCGATCATTTGGACCGGCACGAGGGCATGCAGGATTACGTGGAGACCAAAGCCCGCATCTTCGCCAACCAAAGGCCCCAGGACGCGGTTCTTTTGAACATCGGCGACAAATACACGCCGCTCTTT
>CAZLND010000136.1:0-7193 GCA_964560635.1 uncultured bacterium
CAGCCAGCATTCCGAGGCGATGGTCCGCATGATCCACGCGGTGGATACCATGAAGGGGCTCACGGTGGTGGTGGGGGACATCGGCGCGGGGAAGACCCTGCTAGCCCGTAAGGCCCTCGAGAAACTCGAACAAGACTCCCAATATGAAGCTACCCTCCTTGTCATCGTCCACAGCGAGATAACAGCAGAATGGATGCTCAAAAAGATCGCCCACCAACTTGGTGTCGAAACGCCGGGTGAAACCAAGGCCCAGATCATTTCCCAACTATACGAGCGCCTCATGAAGATCTATGAGGAAAACCGCAAAGCGGTCGTCTTGATCGACGAAGCTAATATGCTCCAGAAGAAAGAGATATTCGAGGAGTTCCGAGGTTTGCTCAATTTGGAAGTGCCGGGCCGAAAGCTGATCTCCATCGTCCTCTTGGGCTTGCCGGAGCTGGAAAAGTACCTGGGACTGGATCCGCCCCTGCTCCAGCGGGTGGCCATGAAGTTCTTCATTAAATCCCTGACCAGGGACACGACCGAACAATACATCAAGCACCGCCTCAGTGTGGCCGGATGCGATAAGGAAGTCTTCACTCCGAACGCTTATCAACGGATATTCGATTACACCAAGGGTATCCCCCGCTTGATCAACACGACCTGCGACAACGCCATGTTGGAAGGGTATTTGTTGAAACGGGAACTCATTGATGCCGACATCATTGAGCAGGTGGTCAAGGATCTGGGGCTCAAAAAAGACTGAAAACAGCGGTCCTGCCGTCCCCTCCGGTCGCTTTCACGAATTGACTCAAGGCCCCTCGAAAAGTATAATTCGCCTTCCTCAATGAGGTCGCGGGAGTAACTCAGTGGTAGAGTGCAACCTTGCCAAGGTTGAAGTCGCGGGTTCGAACCCCGTCTCCCGCTCCATTTAATAAAGCCCGGAGGTTACTCCAGGGTTTCGTTCGAAGGCGAGAATTGAGCAGGAGAACAGTCGGGTACTAACCGTGATCCACTGATCGAGTGTTCGGATACTCGCCTTTTTTTGTTCGGGGCGGTTTTCTCGCCCCGGATACCTAGGGGTGCCAACCCTTAGGGAGTTTTCAGAAGGGGTACACAGGGGTTTGTCCCCCTGTGAATGCGAAGCATGGGGCTGCATACCCAAGTGGTTAAGGGAGCGGTCTGCAAAACCGCGATTCGGCGGTTCAAATCCGCCTGCCGCCTCCAATTTTCAAACCCTAAGCAACATTGCCCCGAAGGCCTTTCATGAAAAAGTCGACATGGACCCGCCGGGATCTCGTTCAAATGGCTTCGCTGGGGATCGATCCGCACGAGGCTTCCAGGCAGCTTTCCCTTTTCAAGAATCCGCCTCCTTTCGTCCGATTGGATCGTCCCGCTTTGTTAGGGGATGGGATACGGAAACTGACCCAGGCCGAGATCCGAGACTCACTGAAAGATTTTGACCGTGCCCGACGCCAGGGGCGTTTCTTGAAATTCGTTCCCGCCTCCGGCGCCGCCAGCCGTATGTTCTTCCTCATTTCCAAATTCCTCCATCGTCCCTCCCTCCATCGAGCGGATCTAAAGCGGGAGGCGATGAGCGGCGAAAAGGAAAGCGAACAGCTGCTCTCGTTCGTGGAAGCCTTGCCTCGGGCGGCTTTTTGGGAGGACCTAAAGCGAACCCTGGCGAACAAAGGACTGGATGCGGAGCGCCTCCGGAGGGAAGGACGCTACCATGAGCTTTTGTCCGCTGTACTTTTTCCGGAGGGGCTCGATTATTCACGCAAACCCAAAGGCCTTATTAAATTCCACGCTTACGGAAAAGAGGGCCGAACCCCGGTGGAAGAGCATTTGGTGGAATCTAGCCAATATGTGAAGGACTCGTCCAATCGCTGTCGCATCCATTTCACCATTTCTCCTGAACATGCAAAAGATTACCGGAGGCATTTCAAAGAGATACAGAACCGATATGAGGGGAAGCGCGGTGTATGGTTTGAGATCGATTTTTCCACTCAAGAACCTTCCACCAGCACCCTTGCGGTGGATGTCCATAATCGGCCTTTTCGCGACAGGAGAGGTCAATTGGTTTTTCGCCCGGCCGGGCATGGCGCCTTGATCAGCAACCTCCATCGAACAAAAGGCGACATCGTGTTCATCAAGAACGTGGACAATGTCGTTATGGAGCCTCATCTGGATTCGACAGTCCATTGGAAAAAGGTTTTGGGCGGATTTTTGGTGGGAATCCAGCAAAAGATATTCAATTCCTTGAAAAAGGTGAACTCGGGCAAGGTAAGCTCCCGCGACTTGGCCGAAATTGAGGATTTTATCCAGAAGGAATTGGGGATATCCCTGGGAAAAGGCTATTCGAAGCTTCCGCTTGTGGAAAAGGCTCCTATCTTGAAGCTTGTACTTGACCGTCCCTTGAGGGTTTGCGGGGTCGTGCCCAATACCGGGGAGCCGGGTGGGGGGCCTTTTTGGGTAAAGCAGAAGGATGGCCGCTTGTCCCTCCAGATCGTCGAAAGCGCGCAAGTGAATATGGCGGACCCGAGGCAAAAGCGGCTCTTTGGAAAGTCGACCCATTTTAATCCGGTGGACTTGGTCTGTAGCTTGCGGAATTGGAAGGGTAAACTTTTCGACCTTAAAAAATACATGGACCAAGATGCGGTCTTCATCAGTCACAAATCCTCGGAGGGCAGGGAATTGAAGGCGCTGGAACTGCCCGGTCTCTGGAACGGCGCCATGGCCGATTGGATCACCTTATTCGTTGAGGTCCCTTTGGAAACCTTCAACCCCGTCAAGACCGTTTTTGATTTGTTCAAGCCCAGACACCAGGCGAAGGTATAATGCCAAAAATGAAGATCAGCTTTCTTGACCGCGAGGTGTTTATTTGAACATCATCATTACCGGCGGGGCCGGATTCATCGGCTCTAATTTTGTCTATTATCTCTTGGCGAAGGCCAAGGGACATCGTCTCATTGTTTTCGACAAGCTCACATATGCCGGGAACTTGGGGAGCCTCCGTGAAGCTTTACGGCGGCCGAATGTCCGGTTCGTAAAGGGCGATATCGCTGATCCGCGTCAAGTTCATACGCTCTATCAAAAACACAAACCAAGCTTACTCTTCAACTTCGCGGCGGAAAGTCATGTGGACCGGTCCATCGAAGGGGCCGGGGATTTCGTTCGGACCAACCTGGATGGGACCTTTCGAATGCTGGAGGGAGCCCGATCTTATTATGTCGGCTTGAAAGGCGAAGTCCGCCGTAAGTTCCGTTTCCTTCATGTTTCCACCGACGAAGTCTATGGCAGTCTTGGAAAGACCGGCACTTTCCGGGAGACGACGGCCTACGCCCCCAATTCCCCCTACGCGGCAACGAAGGCTGGCGCGGACCATCTGGTGCGGGCCTATCATGAAACCCACGGGTTGCCGGTGGTCATCACCAATTGCTCGAACAACTATGGGCCTTATCAATTCCCCGAGAAACTCATTCCCTTGGTCATGCTCAACGCTTTGGAGGGAAAGGATCTCCCGGTCTATGGGGACGGGGGCAACGTTCGGGACTGGCTGTATGTCGAAGATCACTGCTCGGCCCTGTGGAAAGTGATGCTTCGCGGCCAGGTCGGCCAAAAATACAACGTGGGTGGGAATTCGGAGAAGACCAACCTGCAAGTGGTCCTGGCCATTTGCCGGATACTAGAGGTGGAACGGCCCGCTTCAAGGAACGCCGCCCTTTTGAAAAGGGGTCTTGCCCGCTATAGTGACCTCATCCAGTTCGTTACGGACCGGCCCGGGCATGATCGCCGTTATGCCATTGACGCTTCCAAGATCCGAAGGGAATTGGGTTGGAAACCCGGACATGATTTCGGCGCCGGCATGAAGAAAACCGTTCGGTGGTATTTGTCGAACCTGTCCTGGTGTCGGGAGGTTCAGGCGGGTAAATATGGTCGGCAAAGGCTTGGTCTTTTAACTTCAAAAAAGCGTTCCTAAAAGCTGTCCATCCTGTCCGGAGAACGAATTGAAAGGCGAAAAATGAAAGGCATCCTTTTGGCGGGCGGGAAGGGCACCCGGCTTTATCCCATGACCCGTTCGGTCAGCAAGCAATTGCTCCCGGTCTACAACAAGCCGATGATCTATTACCCCCTTTCGGTCCTGATGCTGGCGGGCATCCGGCAGGTGCTGATCATCACCACACCTGAGGAGCACAACAATTTCAAACGGCTTTTGGGCGATGGGAAAGAATGGGGAATCCATCTGCATTACGCGATCCAGGATAAACCCGCCGGGATCGCACAAGCTTTCCTGGTTGGCAAGGACTTCATTGGGAAAGACCCCGTCGCATTGGCCTTAGGGGACAACATCTTTTATGGCGGGTTGACCAGTCAGCTTCAGCGGGCGGCCAAACGCAAGACCGGCGCGACGGTTTTTGCCTATTGGGTGAAGGACCCCCAAAGGTATGGTGTGGTGGAATTCGACTCAAAGGACAAACCGGTTCGGATCGTTGAAAAACCAAAAAAGCCTAAATCGCCGTTCGCCGTGACCGGTCTTTATTTTTATGATAATCAAGTGGTGAAGATCGCCTCACAATTGAAGCCATCAGCTCGCGGGGAATTGGAGATCACCGACGTGAACCAAGCCTATCTTCGCCGGGGCCAATTAGCGGTTGAAAAACTGGGGCGGGGAGTGGCGTGGTTGGATACGGGTAACCCGGAATCCCTCCTGCAGGCATCCCTTTTCATCCAATCCATCGAGGAAAGGCAGGGACTTAAAGTGGCCTGCCCCGAGGAGATCGCCTATAAACTGGCTTATATCAATGCAGGCCAAGTGCGGCGATTGGCTCGCAAGGTGGCGCCGAGCGGTTACGCGGATTATCTTGAAAGCATTTTGACCCAGGAAATTTGATGCAGATCCTACCGACTTCCTTAAAAGACGTTCTTTTGATCAAGCCGGATGTCTTCAAGGATTCCCGTGGTTTTTTCCTGGAGTCGTACCATGCCCAAAGGTACAAGGAAGCCGGGTTGCCGGTCCTTTTTGTGCAAGACAACCATTCTCAATCGGTCCAGGGAACCCTTCGGGGTCTTCACGCCCAGCTCCAACAGGCCCAAGGGAAACTGGTACGTGTCATTCACGGGGAGATCTTTGACGTTGCGGTCGACGCTCGCCCAGGGTCGCCTACCTTCGGGAAATGGATAGGAGAGAAACTTTCGGACGAGAATTTCCTCCAACTTTATATCCCGCCGGGATTCCTGCACGGTTTTTATGTGATGAGCCCCCAGGCTGAGGTTGAGTACAAGTGCACGGATTACTATGACTCTAAGGACGAGATCGGCGTAGTCTGGAACGATCCGGATCTTAATATCCAATGGCCCGTGACCATGCCGCTTTTTTTATCGGAAAAGGACAAGAATCTTCCGACTTTTTCCAAGTCTAACCCTCGATTCGAGCCTTACCGCCGTTTCTCCTCCCCCTAAATAGCTCGCCGAAGGAGTTGCCCGGGCGAGGATAAATATTGAAAAGTCATGCCGTTAGCCTTATAAAGTAGGCCCACTTCTAAAGGAGTGGGTTTCGCGGGACCCTGGGGGCGTATAGCTCAGTTGGTTAGAGTACTTCCTTGACATGGAAGGGGTCACTGGTTCGAGTCCAGTTACGCCCACCATTTTCCCATCTCACCCGCCTGATCTCAAAAATTGTCCGGGAATCCCAAATGTCCGATAAATACGAACCAAAACATAGGATGGATGAAAGCCTCTACAGAATGCGCCATTCACTGGCTCATATCCTGGCGGAGGCGGTCCTGCAGGTGCGTCCCAAGGCCCAATTGGGATTTGGCCCTCCCATTCGCACGGGTTTTTATTACGACATGCTTTTGGAAGAACCCCTCGCCGAAACCGACCTTCCCGACATTGAAAAGCGCATGCGCAAGATCATCCAGGAAAAGCAGGAATTCAAAAGGGAAGACCTGCCCAAGACCGAAGCCCTCAAGAAACTCGAAGGAATGGGACAAGGATTGAAAGCCGAATATGCCTCGGAACTTTTACAGACGAATCCGTCCCTGAGCTTTTACACCAGTGGTCCTTTCGTGGATATGTGTGAAGGGCCCCATGTGGCGGACACCTCCAAAATCCCCGTCATGTCATTCAAGCTGGATTCCATCGCCGGAAGCTATTGGCGCGGAGATTCGAAACGGCCCATGTTGACCCGTATCTATGGTCTGGCTTTTCCAACCGAGGCCGAACTCAAAGAATTCATCAAGAACAGGGAACTGGCCCTGAAACGGGACCACCGTAAGTTGGGCCAAGAACTGGAACTTTTTACCATCGATGAACACGTGGGCAAGGGTTTACCCCTGTGGTTGCCCAATGGCACCGTGATCCGGGAAGAATTGGAGAGTTTCGCCAAGGAAGTCGAATTCAAGGACGGTTATGTCCGCGTGGCGACGCCTCATATCGCTAATGGTGAGCTATATAAGCTCTCCGGGCATCTACAACTTTATAAGGACGCGATGTTCCCCCCCATGCGCAGCGTGGAAAAGGATCCGGATTCGCCGCCCGAAGAGTTCTACCTGAAGCCGATGAATTGCCCTCATCATCATATGATCTATCTGAATCGCCCTCGCTCTTACCGCGAGTTACCTTTGCGCCTCGCGGAATATGGAACGGTCTATCGGTTCGAGAAATCGGGCCAGTTGGCCGGGCTTCTTCGAGTCCGGGGTTTGGCCATGAACGACGCCCATATCTATTGCACTCGTGAACAGATCAAGGAAGAGATCAAACGGGTGGTGGCCATGCATAAGTTCTATTTCGAGAAATTCCGCATGGACAAGATCTGGGTGCGTCTTTCGCTTCATGACCAGGACAAGGAAAAATTCGTCGAGAATGAGGGCCTTTGGTCCGAGACGGAAGACATTTTGAGACAGGTTTTGAAGGAATTGAACGTCGATTATGAGGAAGTCCAAGGCGAAGCGGCTTTTTACGGGCCCAAGATCGACTATCAGACGGAGAACGTGTTGGGCCGGGAAGAAACTGCGGCTACGGTGCAATTGGATTTCACTTCACCCGAGCGATTCGGGCTGGAATATACGGCCCACGATGGGTCGAAACAAAAGCCTTTCATCATCCACCGAGCGCCGCTTGGAACGCACGAGCGGTTCATCTCCTTCCTCATTGAAAGATGGGGCGGAGCGTTCCCGACATGGCTTTCGCCTGTTCAGGTCAGGATCGTA
>CAZLND010000137.1:0-7076 GCA_964560635.1 uncultured bacterium
AGGCTTTTTTTCTTGTTCCACTTTGGCGTTTTGGCTTCCCAAGCATTCTTCGGTTTTCTTGGTGCCCTTGGTGCCTTGGTGGTCAAACTGCCTTTTTAATTACCTACGGCCCTTATTATCCCGGCGGTCGTTCTTCTTGTTCTTCGCGTCGTTGGGGTTGTAGCCGGCGAACCGGTTCCATCCGCCAGGGGTCTTTCCGTCCGTCTTCGGGATCTCTCCCGTAAAGGGTACGGCGGCGGGCTTGGGCGCGGGGGCAGCGGCGGGAGCGGCCGCGGCGGGAGCTTCCGGGGTGCTGGCAACTGGTGCCGGCGTGGTTTCTTGGGGGGTGCTATTCGTCGTTTCCATTGTCATTTCCTTTTGGCTTGGGGAGCCTTGATGTCGCAAAACGGCCTACAGGGTAGCATTAAAGCTGAAAATAGATAGGGTTTCTTACAAAGGTTGTTGGGGCGGGCCATGGGGAGCCTTGTTCTTAACGCCCTTATTAAGGGCCTTTGGCATGGCCAACATCGTGAAGTTATCGACCTTCTTCCAGACCTTTTGGAAGTTCATGATCGGCATGGCCATCTCACCCCGGACCGGGTCCAAGAGGACGATGGCGTTCGTGCCTTCGTCATAACCCACCGCCAGAACATAATGGTTCCTGTCCTTGCCCGAGCCTTCGATCATCACGATCAAGGGACGCTTCAGGTCCAAGTGGTGATAAAGCCCCGAAACCTTCCGGTCCAAAGTTCCCGAGAAGACCGCCACGAAATATCCCCGCTCTTCCAAGGTCTTCTTCAAGACCGACCCCGTCAGGCCTTTTTCCTTCTTCGCTTCTTTTTTCAAGAAGGCGTCCTGTTCGGCGGTCAAAGGCACGTCGTAATAACGCGTCAACATTTCCAAGGCCACTTCCCCGCAAAGGTTGGCGGAAGTTTGGCGCACCACCGGAAGGTCCAACAGAACGGCTTGGTCCGAAAGCGTCTTCAAACCATTACTGGTGGCACAGCTCAAGGTCAGTAGAGGAAGGACTAGAAGAAGCGCGATCCGGACAGATTTCCCGCGAAAAAGAACTTTGAATTTCATGATCCCTACTTTCGTTCCCCTTATCAATTTGAGACGCCTCCAAGTTTAGATCGACTGGAGTTGAATGAACAAGAGCGGGGATCATTTTTGAAATTCCAGACCTATCAAAATGATAGCCGCAAAATGGAATGAACATGACATCGGTCATCAGCAATTCAATGGAACAAGTCTAAAGTGCGGATATAGATCGATACAAACGAGGGCGAAGTTCGAACGACCCTGTTTGAGAAAAGGAGCGGATGATGAAAAAGATCACTGTTTTGGTAGTGGCTTTCTGTTTGGTATTCGTCGGATTTTCAGGAAAGGTACTGGCGAAGCCCGTACCCCTCTCAGTACAGGAATCGGCCCAATTGAGCGCCTTGGCCGGGAACGACGGTCTCTTGAACTTGAAAGCGGGGGGATCCTTCCCCAACGCGCCAAGGCCAATGGATATGCGTGAAGAATCAGCGCTGAGACAACTGTCCGCGCGCTCGGGAAATCTGGAAAAGTTGAAGGCCGGAGAATATTTGGAGATAGGGTTGGGGACCGCGGTCTTGATCATCATCCTCATCATTCTGCTCGCGCGATAATTCAACAAGGAGAAGTGATAATGAAGCACATCCAAAGACTTTTGTTATTGACGCCGTTCTTTATCTTAGGGGTGGCCGTTCAAGCCGCCCCCGATCGCGGCAGGGACGGTCAAAGGGACCAGGGCGCGCCCGACCAAGCCGTGACACAGGACCGGGGTTCCCAACCCCCTCGCGAGGCACAACCGGCCCGTGAGTCACAGCCCGCGCCGGCCCCTCAACCTAAAGCCGCCCGCCCGGCCCGTTCCAACGGCAGGATGAATAAACAGCCGGCTCAAAGGTCCGCTCCGGCCCTAAAACAAAGAGCCGCTCCATCACAAAGATCCGCTCCGGCTCGAAAACAAAGAACCGCTCCGGCGCAAAGATCCGCGCCCGCCCAGAACCAGTGGACCGCCCCGGCTCAAAAACAAAGAGCGGCTCCCGTTCAAAGGTCGGCGCCTGCCCCAAGGGGCCAAGCCGTTCAACAACCCAACCGGGCTCCCGCCGTGGCTTCGAGACCGGCCAAGTCCGCCGCCCTTCCCTCCCACACGAAACCTTATGACCGCCAGAGGCTGACTAACCTCGGCGTGAGGACCATTCCCAAGCCCATCACCAGCCATTCCGCCATCCTGCGCACGGACCGGACCCGTTCGGTCATCCGTTACCCCCAAACCGGTCCCCAAGACCGTCGTATCCAGGGCTCCTTGATATCCGCCCGGGGATTCAACAACGGCACGGTTCGCGCCCAGATGTCGGTCGTGATCCAGCCTTCCTTCAACCTGCGGCTCGACGATGAAAGGCGCGGCGAGAACCAAAGGGACCATTACTATTGGCACACGGACAACGGTTTTTATTACAACCACTTCATCGACGATTGGGGATACCACTGGTACGGCTGGTACCGGGGCGACCAGTATTTTTGGACCCGTCATTTCAACGGCCGTTGGTGGTGGTACGACCCCGATTATGACCGCTGGTGCTATTACCAGGACAGCAACTGGTATTGGCAGGATCCCAGCCAGCAGGACGCGATCTATGTTTACGACAACGACAACTATATTTCCCTGGACTTCAATTTCCACAACTGACCCAAGAAAGGCAAAAAAATGAAACTCATCGGCAATAAAGGCTCAAGCAAAGTTTATTACACCGTTATCGGGATAGTGCTCGCCATCGCGGTCATCTTCCTCATCAAATATGTCCACGATAAGGACAATGGCGCTGTCATCCAGCTTCCCAAAGTGGAAGTGCATTGAGGACACCCGGGGTCTCCCTATGATGCATGGCCACGACATCATTTACATCGTGTCGATGGGAATGATCGCGGGCGGGTCGGCCGGAAAGATCATGGAAGGCAAAGGCTTCGGCCTCGCGGGCGACCTGGTCATCGGGCTATTGGGGGCCCTTTTGGGCTCCTGGATCTTCTGGCAACTGAACCTTGATACTTCCTATCGGTTCCTTGGTTCCGTTCTAGCGGCCCTCACCGGCGCCCTGCTTTTGCTTTATGCCCTGCGGTTCTTCCAAAAGAGGAAATAGGAGTATCCAAAATGACCAACGATGAATTGCATTCGAACTTGAAGGACGTTGAGCTGGAATCCCTCATCATCAACCGCATTCGCCAAATGGGCGTCCATATGGAAGCCCACGCGAAGGACGGCGCTGTCCAGCTATCGGGCATCGCCAACGAATATGGGATCAAACGGGAGATCACGACCTTGGTCCAAGGCCTCGGCGGGGTTCGGGAGGTCATCAACAATATTCGGGTGACCGAAGTCAGGGATGAAGAGTTCCACAACTATTACTGAAAGATCGGAGAACTCTCTTGCCACAGATGCATGGGATGCACTCAGATGGCTCAAAACTAAAACTTAATTCGGGGATCTTTAAAAAGATATTTCAGTAGTTGGAGGATTTTACGGGATCCTCCCATAGATCCCCTGGATCCGTGGCTAACTTGCTGGTTTTGTTATTACCATTCTTTAACGGAGGAATTTCATGGATTACATTCAGTCGCTGCACGCTCAAGGTCAGAAGGCTCATGACCATTTCGGTTGGCTGTTCTATTTGGGACTTTTCAATATGGCTTTAGGGTTCCTGGCGCTAGCCTTCGTCAACTACGCTACTTTACTGGCGATGCTTTACCTGGGCTGGATCTTCATCCTCACCGGGGTCGCCACCATCGTTTTTTCTTACCGGCTCCAAAAGATCGGGGGCCATTGGTCCCAGACCATTTTGGGCACGCTGGCCATCGTTTGCGGCATCATCATGTTGATCGATCCCGCGCGCGACGCCATGGTCCTCACCCTTTTGGCCGGGGTCTTCATCCTCACCAGCGGCCTGGTTTCGATCATCGCCAGCCTTTTCTCCTCGTTTCCCCACCGGGTCTCGGTTTTTTTCAGCGGGGTCTTTTCCCTCTTTTGCGCTTATATCATTTATTCCCAATGGCCCTTCTCGGGCACCTGGGTCGTGGGGACTTTCATCGGGATCTATTTGATCATCCACGGCTTTACCCAAGCCCAGATCGGGATGGTGGGACGGCGTTCTTTCCCCAAACGGGAACAAGCTAGGGCTTAAGGCTGTTTTCACCCAATTGATCGTTTGGCTTATGGTGGAAAACTCCTAACTCCTCTGTGCCGAGACCACCAGTCGAGGCACACGTTTTGGGTGTGCCGGCCTCTGGGCCGAGGTCTCAAACCGACCTGTCCCCCGAAGTTTGAACGTAGGGGGAAGCCCAAGCCGTGAGTGTGCCAATTCGTTCCCAATAAGGAATTGGTCACCAGGGATGGAGTTTACGACGGCCCAAACTAGGACCGGCCCCCTGCTCCGAGGCCGCGAAAGGGGCCATTCAGCCCTTTGACGCTTTATTTAATTGGATGTCATTTGATCTTTTTGAGGTTATGAAAATGGTCGAAATGTTTGTCCAGCGTCAAGATCGTGAATCGGTGCCGCAAACAGAGGGCGGCGATCAAGCCATCCGTCGCCGGCACTTGGAACCCTTTCGCCCGCAAACCGCTCAATAATTCGCCAGCTGTTTGAAAATCGGCCCGTTCGGTCTCGACATAGGGCAAAGCGGCCAATAGGTCCTGGAGCATCGGTCTTTCCCCGGGTTTGGCGCCCTGAAGAAGTTCCAATTCGACCGTCCCACATAAAACCACCCGTTTTTCTTCCAAAAGGTGGTCCAAAGAACCGACGGCCGGACCTTCACTCCCGCGAAAAAAATCGACCCAAACGGAAGTGTCAACGAGGACGTTTGCCATAGGTGCCCCGTTTCTCCTGGATCTCCATGGACCGCAATTTCTCCCAATTGTCTTCCATGTAAAGTTTGCCCCGCAAGGACCTTAACTTTTCGATCTTCAAATGTTGGACCCAATCAGCCAAAGCACGGTTGACCGCTTCGGTGCGGGTCTTGGACCGGGTGTATTTCATCAGCTTTTCCATCACGCCGTCTTCGACTGTAACTGTTGTACGCATTCCTCACTCCCATCATCAAATACTTATTAAATTATATGCTCATTCTTAGCACCTTTCAACACACTATTTTGGTGCTAAGTGAAAGGTCACGGGATCGTTACAACAGAACTTAGGATTCAACTTTTTCCAAGCACTTGGAGCATTTCCAACATGAAGGCGGGTAAGTCGTCGGGTTTGCGGCTGGTCACCCTCGAGCCCTCCATATCCCTTCTTCACTGAGCCGCTTTGCCCGACATTCCCCTTTCCCCTATCCTCCTCAGCATCCCCTCGAAAAGGAGGGCATGTACCGGGTAGAGAAGGTACCAATAAAGAAGTCCCGCCAGACCCGAAGGGTCGAAGAGCGCCGTTTGGGTGATCCTTGTTTCCCCATCCTTTTCCGAAAGCTCGAACTGCAACCAGGCCCGACCGGGCAAGACCATCTCCGCCCTCAAGCGAAGCAACCGGGGCGGGTCGATAGCCTCTACCCGCCAAAAGTCCAAGTTATCCCCCACCCTCAAATGGTTCGGGTCCTTACGGCCGCGCCTCACCCCCGCCCCACCCACTAAAAGATCCATGAATCCCCGGAGCTTCCAAAGGAAGTCGGCATAGTACCAGCCGTTCTTTCCCCCGATGCTTTCGATGGGGGCAAAGGCTTGGGCCAAAGGGGCTTTCACCGTGATGGTCCGCGAATCCACGATGCGGTTGCCGAACCGGGCGGTCGTTACCCGCGCCGGAACGGACGAGAAAGCGTCGGACCAACGAGTCAGGGCAATATCCTCATTCTCGTTCTTCAAGGCCAAGGCGATGGCCTCCCCCACTCCCATAGGCCGCACCGCGAAAAAGGCTAAGGCCGAAGGATCGGTCACGGTCGTTTCGTATCGCAATCCCTCGATCAATTGGCGGCCTACGCGGGCATAAACAGGTGTCACCAACCCCAGCCAAAGGCTGGAAAGGTGCGGTGTCAAGAAAGGCACGGGTATCAGGTATCGCCTCAAGCCCCTCTGGCGGGCATATTCGCCCATCAGGTCCCCGTAGGAAACGGACTTGTACCCGCCGATAGGAAAGACCTGGCTTTGGAAAAAATCCTTCTCCATGGCCTCCACCAGGTAAGCGATGACGTCATTGATGGCGATGGGCTGGCAAAGGGTCCCTACCCAGCGGGGTGTCACCATCACGGGCAGGCGTTCCACCAGGGCCCGGATCATCTCGAAGGAGAAACTACCCGAACCAATGATGATGGAGGCTTGGAACTCGACCGTGGGAACGCCGCTCTCGCGCAAGAGGCGTCCCACTTCCTGGCGGCTTCGAAGGTGGGGGGAAAGCGGGCCTTTATTGCCCAACCCGCCCAGGTAAATGATCTTCTTTACCCCCGCGGCTTTGGCTTCGCGGCCCAACTCTTCCGCGGCCCGCCGGTCCCTTTCTTCGTAATCCAAGTTTTCGTTCATCGAATGGACGAGGTAATAGACGGTGTGGACCCCTTTTAGGGCCGATGCCAAAGTCTCGGGCTTGGTGATGTCACCCTCTACCACTTCCACCGAAGGAGGGACTTTGGACCTGAGGCTTTCCGGGTGGCGGGCCAGACAGCGGACGGAGTAACCCTTCCCCACGAGGGCCTTCAACAAACGGCCACCCACATAGCCTGTGGCGCCGGTCAATAGAATGAGGGGAAGATTCCCGGCTGGATTTTTCAATTAACTCCGTTCAACTTTTTTTGTCGAGCACTTGCAGCATTTCTAGCATGAAAGCCGGAAGGTGGTCGGGTTTGCGGCTGGTCACCATGCGGCCTAGCCCCTTTTTCACTCTTTCAACTTCAGTCCCGCAGTTTGATAGAAGTTCTTAATGGCCGCAGAGGTATCGAAGGTCTTGCCCCAGATCCTGGGCCCATAATGGACCAGGAAATCCTCCACTTGCTTTCGGAACGATAAGAGAGAGGCCGAACGGGGACTGCTTTTCAGGGCTTTTCCCCAAATACTGGTCAAAAGAGCTGCCGGCACTTTCCTTTTTCGAAAGACCATTTCC
>CAZLND010000138.1:0-7065 GCA_964560635.1 uncultured bacterium
TCGCCATCCGCGAGGGCGGCCACACGGTGGGCGCCGGCGTCGTTATCCAGATCGTTGAATAAAGAAAAGAAAAGGCGAGGACAGTATGGCCACGGCCACAAGTCAAAAAATCAGGATCAAATTAAAGGCCTACGATCACCGGCTTTTGGACCGGTCGACGGTGGAAATCATCGAGACCGTCCGGCGGACCGGGGCGATCGTCTTGGGGCCCGTACCTTTGCCCACTGAGATCAACCGATATACCGTCCTGCGCAGCCCTCACGTGGACAAGAAGTCTCGGGAACAGTTCGAGATCCGTACCCACAAGAGGCTGGTGGACATCGTCAATCCGAACCAGCGCACCATCGATGCTTTGATGAAACTCGACCTGCCCGCTGGGGTGGATGTCGAGATCAAACTGTAAGGGCAATGAAATGAGCGAAAACGTGAAAACCCTCATCGGCAAAAAGATAGGCCAGACCACTTTCTTCGAGGAAAGCGGCAAGGCGACCCATGTGACCGTTTTGGAAGTGGGTCCCTGTGTCGTTATCCAAAAAAAGACCCAGGACAAAGAAGGCTATAACGCCCTTCAGTTGGGGTTCGCCGAGAAAAAAGAAAAACACACGACGAAATCCCTGCAGGGGCATTTCAAAAAATCCGGAGCGACGCCCAAGCGTGTCCTCCAAGAGATCAGGGTCGAGGATACGGCTCCTTACCAAGTGGGCCAGACCTTGACCGTCGAGAACCTGAAAGATGTGACTTGGGTGGATGTGTGTGGGACTACCAAGGGTAAGGGTTTCCAGGGTGTCGTCCGCCGTCACGGTTTCAGGGGCGGTCGTAACTCCCACGGAAGCATGTTCCATCGCGCTCCGGGCGGTATCGGAGCCTCTTCCGATCCATCTCGCGTTTTCCCGGGGACCCGCATGCCGGGCCATATGGGAACCGACAAGAATACGGTCTTGAACTTGAGGGTAGTGAAAGTCGATGCCGATAACCATTTATTGTTCGTAAAAGGTGCGGTCCCGGGTGCCAATGGCGGGATCATCACCGTGCGACCTAGCGTTAAAAAGTAAGGATCAGCCATGCCTAAAGCGAATGTCTTCAACTCAACGGGTAAGTCCTCCGGTCAAGTGGACCTGCCCGAGAATCTATTCGGACTCAAACCCCGCACGCATCATATGTGGCGCGGTGTGACGACCTATCTGTCCAATCAGCGCCTGGGAACGGTCAAGACCAAGCGCAAAGGCGAAGTTTCCGGCGGCGGAAAGAAGCCCTTCAAACAAAAGGGAACCGGTAACGCTCGTCAAGGATCCATCCGGGCCGTCCAGTTCGTCGGTGGTGGTATCGCCCATGGGCCGAAGCCCCGTGATTTCTCCCTTCAACTGCCCAAGAAAATGCGCCGTCAAGCCTTGGCGGAGTCCTTGTCGGATAAAGCTCAACAAGGCAAGGTTGTGGTCCTTGAGAGCTTAAAGTTCGACCTTCCCAAGACCAAGCAGGCGGTGGGCTTGCTCAAGAGCCTGGGTTTGGACGGGAAAAAGTGCCTGATCATATTGGATAAGGTCGATCCCGCAACGGCGAAGAGTTTCCGAAATATCCCGAAAGCCACCCTTCTCTCCCAGTCGAACCTGAATATCTTCGAAGTCATGAACCATGAAGTCGTGGTTTTGACCCAGGGAACACTGAAGAGTCTGGGTGAGGCGGCCACTAAGGGTGCCGCTTCCAAGGAGAAAGCCAAGTGAAAAAGATCCAAGATGTCATCGTTCGGCCCTTGATCACCGAGAGGAGCACCCTTTTGAAAGAAAAGGGGAAATATTCCTTTGAGGTGCATTCCGACGCTACGAAAAAAGAGATCAAGAACGCCGTTGAAATGATCTTCAAGAAAGAAAAAGTCGAAGTGACGAAGGTGAATACCGCGAACGTTCCGGCGAAGATCCGGCGTTTTGGAAGCAATATGTCCAAGGCCTATCGCTGGAAAAAGGCGATCGTGACCTTGAAGCCGGGCCAAAAAATCGAATTTTTTGAAGGGGCTTAATCATGCCGATCAAGCAATATAAACCGACCTCCGCTGGCCGTAGGGCCATGACGGCTATTGTGGGCGAGAATTTGTCCAAGAAGGCTCCTGAGAAGTCCCTGGTGGTTGCCTTGAAGTCCACCGGTGGACGCAATATGTACGGCCGGATCACCAGCCGCCATCGTGGCGCGGGTCACAAGCGCCAGTATCGTTTGATCGATTTTGGGCGGGAAAAGGCTGGGATGATCGCGAAGGTGGTTTCGGTGGAATACGATCCCAATCGCACGTCCCGTATCGCCTTGGTTCAATACGCGGACGGGGAAAAGCACTACATCTTGGCCCCTGAGGGTTTGCAAGTGGGTCACCAGGTTTTGGCGGGAAATGGCGCCGACGTCAAGCCGGGTCATGCCATGAAACTAAAAGATATCCCGATGGGTTCAATGATCCATAACATCGAGATCAGGCCTGGCAAGGGCGGCCAATTGGTCCGTTCCGCTGGGGCGGTCGCGCAGCTCATGGCCCGGGATGGCGATTACGCTACCATCAAGCTTCCTTCCGGCGAGATGCGAAAGATCCATATTGAATGTATGGCTTCCATTGGCCAAGTCGGCAACTTGGAGCATATCAACGTCAGTATCGGAAAAGCCGGCCGTATGCGTTGGATGGGCGAGCGTCCCCAATCCCGTGGTGTGGTCACCCGGCCCGGCGACGGGCATCCCATGGGTGGTGGTGAAGGCAAAACCTCCGGTGGTCGTCATCCGACGACGCCCTGGGGAAAGCCGACGAAGGGTTACAAGACCCGGTTGAACAAGTTGACTGAAAAATACATCGTTAAACACCGCAAATAGGAAGAGGTTAGGACATGAGCCGATCACTGAAAAAGGGTCCCTACGTGGACGCCAAGTTGTTGAAATTGATCCAAAAGATGAACCGCGCCAGCGATAAAAAGGTCGTGAAGACCTATGTCCGGCGTTGTTCCGTCCATCCGGAAATGGTGGGACACACTTTTGCCGTTCATAACGGGAAGAAGTTCATCCCCGTGTTCATCACCGAGAACATGGTCGGACACAAATTGGGAGAATTCTCCCCCACGAGGACTTTCAAGGCCCATGGGGCGGTCAAGACCGAAAAAGCTGTTGGGTTGAAATAGAGAAAAGGGAAGAGGTTTTTCATGCAAGCACAAGCGATTTCTCGATATACCCGGATCACTCCGCGGAAAGCCCGCCAAGTGGTCGCGTTGATCCGTAAAAAACCAGTCGGCGAAGCCTTGAATATTTTAGCTTTCACTAAAAAACGCGCCGCCGGGGAATTGGCGAAGATCCTCAAAGCCGCTGTTTCTAACGCGGGACAGAACACCCGCGTCGATGTCGATAAGTTGATGGTCAAGTCCATTGAGGTGGATGGAGGGCCCATGATGCGTAATACCCGGAGATTCATCCCCCGGGCCATGGGTCGGGCCAGCGCGATCCATAAGCGCACGAGCCATATCAAAGTGGTTGTAACGGACGAAAATAAAAATTAGTCGTTAAGCTTTTAGGGAGGCAATTTTGGGACAGAAAATCAATCCGATCGGGTTAAGGGTTGGAATCATCCGTGACTGGGATTCCATTTGGTTCATCGCCAAGCAGAAGGACTATACCCGGACCCTGTTGGAAGACATCGAGATCCGTAGGTTCGTCAAATTGAAGTTAAAGCACGCGGGCGTCGCGAAAGTGGTCCTGAAGAGAAAAGGGGAGACCGTAGAGGTCGACATTTTCGCCTCTCGCCCCGGTATCGTGATCGGCAAAAAAGGCTCGGAAGTGGATAAGTTGAAAGAGGAATTGCAAAAGTTCTCTAAAAAAGAGATCCGGATCAACATCAACGAGGAAAAGCATCCCGAGACCAACGCTCAATTGATCGCCGAGGGCGTTTGTGGACAGTTGGAAAAGCGCGTGGCTTTTCGCCGCGCCATGAAGAAGGCCATCCAAGCCGCCTTGGACGGCGGCGCGAAGGGGATCAAGATCATGTGCTCGGGACGTTTGGCGGGCTCCGAGATCGCCCGGACCGAATGGTATCGGGAGGGGCGGGTGCCGCTCCACACTCTGAGGGCCGACATCGATTACGGTTTCTCCGAGGCAAGCACGACCTATGGGAAGATCGGGGTCAAATGCTGGGTTTTCAAGCGCGAGATCTTCGGGCCCAAGGATCGTCAAGAAGAAGTGGTGGTGGCCAAGCCGAAGCCGGCCCCCCGTGAAAAGAAGTTCGTCGAGAATAAACAAGCCTAACCAAGGTTCATTGAGGAAAAGCCATGTTAATGCCGAAACGAGTCAAATACCGCAAGACCATGAAGGGTCGTATGCGGGGTCAAACCAAGAACGGAGCTGTATTCGCTTTCGGCGAATATGCCCTGAAGTCCCAGGATGCCGGTTATGTCACTGACCGGCAGATCGAAGCCGCTCGCGTGGCCATCAATCGTCACATGAAGCGTGTCGGTAAATTGTGGGTCCGTATATTCCCGAGCAAGCCCATTACACGCAAGCCCGCTGAGGTCCGTATGGGTGGTGGTAAAGGTGCGCCGGACCATTGGGCCGCCGTGGTCAAGCCGGGCCGTATCCTTTTCGAAGTGAGTGGTTGCCCGGAGAATGTCGCTCAAGAGGCTTTTCAGTTGGCGTCCCATAAACTTCCGGTCAAGACGAAATACATCTCCCGGGCACAAGTTGGAGGGCTCTCATGAAGTCCAAAGAAATCCGAGATATGAGCGTTGATCAATTGAAGCAACATCTGATCTCTAAAGAAGAAGAGCTTTTCAATTTGAAGATCCAACTGTCCACTAAGCAACTGGAGAACCCGATGAAGATCCGGGAAGCCCGGAAGAACGTGGCCCGTTTGAAGACCATTCTACGTGAGAAAGAAAAGGGCCCGAAGGCCTCTTGAGGAGAGTTTGATGACGACCGAGAACAAAAAAAATGATTCCCGCATGAAAACTGCGGTGGTGGTGAGCCGGAAGATGGACAAAACGGCTGTCGTTTCCATCGAGCGGCTGGTGAAGCATCCTCTTTACCAAAAACTCCTGCGCAAGCGGAGCAAGTTCAAGATTCACGATCCCAAGAACGAGACCAAGAAGGGTGATGTGGTCTTGGTCGCCGAGACCCGCCCTATCAGCGCGGATAAACACTGGCGCCTGGTGAAGATCCTCAAGAAGTCCGTGGTGATCGAGGAGGCCAAATTATGATCATGCCTCAGACCATGTTGAACGTTGCCGATAACAGCGGAGCCACGAAGATCATGTGCATCCACGTTTTGGGTGGGACCAGGCGTCGGTACGCCTCCATCGGGGACGTCATTGTGGCAGCCGTGAAGGAAGCCATCCCCGGCGCGGGTGTGAAAAAGAGCGAAGTCGTCAGGGCCGTGGTTGTCCGTCAAAGGCGGGTTTATAACCGTCCAGACGGCTCGAACATCCGTTTCGACGAGAACGCCGCGGTCATCATCAACGACCAGATGAACCCCAGGGGAACCCGCATTTTCGGTCCTGTGACCCGCGAATTGCGTGAAAAGAATTTCATGAAGATCATTTCGTTGGCCCCGGAGGTCTTGTAAGTCATGCATGTCCATCGCGAAGATACGGTTTTAGTTTTGACCGGCAAAGACCGGGGTAAGAAGGGCCGAGTCATCCGTCTGTTTCCGAAGGCGGAAAAGGCTTTGGTCGAGAAGATCAATATGGTCAAGCGGCACACCCGCCCCAACCAGCAAATGCCGCAAGGCGGGATCGTGGAAAAGGAATCCCCTATCCACGTTTCCAATTTGCAGATCGTCTGTTCTAAATGTGGAAAGGCCACGAGGATCGCTCATAAGGTCCTGGCCAGTGGCCAGAAGACCAGGGCCTGCAAAAAATGCGGCGAAATTTTGGATAAGGAAAAATAAGATGGCGACCACGATCCTAAAAGAAAAATATTCCAAGGAAATTGTGCCGGCTTTGATGAAGAAGTTCGACATCAAGAACGTCATGGAAGTTCCCAAGGTGCAGAAGGTCATCATCAACGTTTGCGTTGGGAAGGCCGCCTCGGAGAATAACATCAAGCTTTTGGACATGGCCGCCGATGAGTTGGCCATGATCAGCGGCCAAAAACCGGCGATCACCCGTTCCAAGAAAGCCATCTCGAATTTCAAGCTTCGCGCCAACCAACCCTTGGGGGCCAAGGTGACCCTCCGGGGCGAGAGGATGTTCCAATTCATGGAACGTCTTTTTATGGTGGCTTTTCCCCGCATCCGGGATTTCCGGGGAGTGCCGACCCGTTCTTTCGACGGCCGTGGCAATTACACGCTGGGATTGAAAGAGCAGATCATTTTCCCGGAGATCAATTTTGAAAATGTCCAATCCCTCCATGGAATGGACATTACGTTCACGACCACCGCGAAAAACGATGAGCAAGCCAAGGAACTGTTGAAGTTGCTTGGCATGCCTTTTAGGAACTAGGAGATCTCATGGCCAAGAAATGCTTGATCAATAAGCAAAAAAAGAAGCCCAAATTCAAGGTCCGGGCCTATAACCGCTGCAAACTTTGCGGTCGCCCCCGGGCTTTTTTGCGGCGTTTTGGGATGTGCCGTATCTGTTTTAGGAATCTCGCCGGGGAAGGTAAGATCCCGGGCGTCGTTAAAGCCAGCTGGTAAGACTCAAGGAGAACGAATTTATGTCCATGACGGACCCGATCGCAGACATGTTGACCCGAATCCGGAACGCGAATCACGTCTATAAGGAAAAGGTGGATGTCCCCTATTCCAAATTGAAGTTGGAGATCACCCGGATACTCTCGGAAGAGGGTTTTATCAAGAATTACAAAGTGGTGGAAGACAAGGGTAAGCCTTCCCTGATCCGTATTTCCATGAAATATGGCGACAAAAAAGAGAGGGTCATCCAGGAGATCAACCGCGTCAGCCGTTCAGGCCGCCGCGTTTATGCCGACAAGACCAGGGTGCCCAAGGTCATCGGCGGTTTGGGAACCGCCATTCTTTCGACCTCGAAGGGAATTTTGACCGACTCTCAGGCCCGCCAGCAAGGTATCGGCGGTGAAGTTCTTTGCTTAGTCCAGTAACACTGA
>CAZLND010000139.1:0-7043 GCA_964560635.1 uncultured bacterium
GGCCCAAGGTTCGAAGGCGCCGGTGCAAAATAACGCCGACCGGTTGGCGGCAGTATTCGTTCCCATTGTCCTGGGTCTTGCCCTGGTCACGGCCTTGGGTTGGATCTTTCTCGCCGACCGACCCTTCCAAGTGGGGCTGGAACATGCCATCGCTGTCCTGGTCATCGCCTGCCCCTGCGCCCTGGGTCTGGCCACTCCGATCGCGCTCATGGTGGGCATCGGCTTAGCCGCCAAGAACAGTATCCTTATCCGCCGGGCGGATGTCCTTGAAAGGTCCGAACAGATCGACGTGATGGTCTTCGACAAAACGGGGACCCTGACCGAAGGCAGGCCCCGGCTGGTGGACATCCTGGTCTTGGAAGGGTTCGAGGAAGAAAAACTATTGCGTTGGGCCGCGGCGGTGGAGATGGGGACCAACCACCCCCTGTCGGCGGCCATTTTGCGGGAAGTCATGGTCTTGGACCTCATCCTACCCAAGGCCGAGAACATCAAAGAGATACCGGGCGCTGGGTTACAGGGTTTCGTGGAAGGCCGACAGATCGCCATTGGGACGAAAGGTTTCATCGAGTCACTGGAAGGGGTAGTGCCTTCGCCGCAAGTGAGGGCCAATGTGGAGGCTTACCGGCAAGGAGGCCAGACGGTTTCCTTGATGGCTGTGGACGGCAAGATCGCGGGCATCTTCGTGATGGAGGACCCGCCTCGGGCCGATTCCAAGAAGATAATTGAGGACCTCAAGAAGGCGGGCTTGAAGATCCATCTCTTGACCGGCGACGGCGAAGTGGTGGCTCGCAAGGTGGGCGAAAGAGTGGGGGTGGATGAGGTGAAATTTGAGGCGGATCCCGCGGGCAAGTTGGAATATGTGCGTGAACTTCAAAAAAAGGGCTTGCGGGTCGCCATGGTGGGCGACGGGTTCAACGACGCGGCGGCCCTGTCGGGGGCGGACCTGGGTATCGCCATGGGGTCCGGAACGGACGTGGCCAAGGAAGCGGGGGACATGATCCTCATCCAAGGCGGGCTTTCCAAGGTCGTGGAAGCGCTTAAGATCGCGCGGGCGACCTTCAAGACCATTCGGCAAAATCTTTTCTGGGCCTTCGCTTATAACCTGGTGGCCCTGCCCCTGGCCATCTTCACTCATGTGCCACCGGCTCTGGCGGCTCTCGCCATGTCCCTTTCCTCGGTGACGGTCGTGTTGAACGCGCTGAGGCTTTACCGAAAGAAATTTTAGAATTTTTTTAAAACCTTTCTCACCACGAAGTACACGAAGACCACGAAGTAAAACCAACGGTTTGCCAACGGCTTTTGGCTTACATTGTGTACTTAGTGACCTTTGTGGTTGGAGTTTGGATTTGAATGGATATGTGGCATCACCGGCTATAAATACTCTTTCTTGACGGTCCCTTCGAACTTGCCTATCCTAGCCAGCGGTTTCCTTCCAAAATTTTCATAGAGGTGTGCGATATGCAAAAGCGGTTCTGGGCGGTCCTAGCGGTCGTCGTTCTCGGCCTCGGTGTTTCCTGCGGTAAAAAGGCAGATCCTAATGAGATCCTTATCGGCGAATTCGGCTCCATGACCGGTTCCCAAGCCACTTTCGGCATTTCAACAGCCAATGGAATTGAGCTGGCCACCGAAGAGATCAACGCGGCGGGTGGTTTGAACGGCAAGACCCTGCGGGTCATCACCGTGGACGACCAAGGTAAACCTGACGAGGCGGTCGTGGGTGTCACCAAGCTCATCACCCGGGACCAGGTCCGGGTCATCCTCGGCGAAGTGGCAAGTTCTTTGTCCCTGGCCGCCGCGCCTATCTGCCAGGACCACAAGATCCCCATGATCTCGCCTTCCTCCACAGCCACCCAAGTGACCCAGCAGGGGGACTATATCTTCCGCGTTTGTTTCATCGACCCCTTCCAGGGCCGGGTCATGGCCGACTTCGCCATGCAGCATTTGGGCGCCAAGACCGCGGCCATCTTCCGTGACCAAAAGAGCGACTACAGCATGGGCCTGGCCAACGCTTTCATCGCCCGGTTCAAGGAAAAGGGCGGGACGGTGGTTTCCGACCAAAGCTACGTGGCGGGCGATATCGACTTCAAATCACAATTGACGACCATGCGCGAGAAAAAGCCGGACGTCATTTTTGTGCCGGGTTATTACACCGAAGTGGGTTTGATGGCCAAACAAGCCCGGGAATTGGGGCTCAAACAAGCCCTCTTGGGCGGGGACGGCTGGGATTCCTCCAAACTCTATGAGATCGGCGGGAAAGCCTTGGACGGCTGTTATTTCTCCAGCCACTATTCGGCTGACTCCACCGATCCCAAAGTGCAGGGTTTCGTGAAAAAGTTCCAAGCCAAGTTCGGGCAGGTGCCCGACGCGCTGGCGACTTTGGGTTATGACGCCATGGGTGTACTGGCCGCGTCCTTGAAGACCGCCAAGAGTTTGAACGGCGCCGACATCCGCAACGCCATCGCCGCCACGAAGAATTTTTCCGGCGTGACCGGCTCCATCAGCATCGACGTGGATCGCAACGCGGTGAAGCCCGCGGTCGTGCTCAAGATCGAGAACGAAAAATCCGCTTATGTAACAACTGTAAATCCTTAATCGCCGTCATTGCGAGGAGTGCCCCGCGAATAGCGGGGTGGGTACGACGCGGCAACCTCAGTTTTAAATAGCGAGTTTTGCCCAAGGCAAAACCAACTGCTTAAAACCACCCATGAACTTGGGTTGCTTCGCTTCAAAATTCGAAGCTCGCAATGACTGCAAAACCCAATTTTTTTCGTCTTTCCAACCGAATTTTTTTAAAAAAGGTCCGGACAGTTTCCGGGCCTTTTTTGTTTTGAACAGGTGGAACGGCCTCCCCTTGTGCAAACCTCCGGCAATTTTTTGTGCGGTTTTCAAATTTAACATTTGGCGGCGACATTCCTGTTGCGCGGCCCTTTCCACTTTGATGTAGTAGTTAGCCCTCCAGCTTTTGGAAGGAAAAGCGATTTATTGCTGGCGCTAGTTGCTTGTGGATAAGAAGCATCAGGAGGCCTCCCTTGGATAAAGGTACACTCACCCCCAATAAAGTCGGTCCCGCGTTCTTCAATCTCCGTGAGATCATCGATGGTGAATGGGTTGAAGCCCACTTCCAGCCCATTGTCTCCCTCAAGCGTCGGTGCATCCTCGGCTTGGAAGGTTTGATCCGGGGTGTCTACCCGGGAAGCCGGAACCTCATCTCACCGATGGACCTTTTCCATCAAGCCGCGGTCCAGAACATGGAACTGGAACTGGACAAGCTCTGCCGCAAGAAGATCATGGACGATTTCCGCCATATCCACGCCCATTCCCCGGACCTCATCCTCTCCATCAACCTGGACGCCTCCCTTTTGGAGCAAGGCGTGGCGGGTTCGGGGCATCTTCGGACCCAAGTGGCCGAGATGGGTCTCAAGCCCGAGAACATCGCCATCGAGATCATCGAGTCCGACGTGGAGGACCTGAAAGAACTCCAGCTGTTCGTCCAGCTCTATCGCAGTTATGGTTTCCTCATCGCCCTGGACGACGTGGGGGCGGGGCATTCCAATCTCAACCGCATTCCCCTCATCAAGCCCGACATCCTCAAGATCGACCGGTTCCTCATCCAGGATATCCAGGATGATTTTTACAAACAGGAGGTCCTTCGGTCATTGGTGAGCATGGCCCGGCGTCTGGGTACCATCATCATCGCCGAGGGAGTGGAGACCCAAGAGGAAGCGGTCTGCCTGCTCGATATGGACGTGGATATGATCCAAGGTTTTTATTTTTCCCGTCCCCAACGGCAGGATAAGCTGGAAAAGGAACCAGTCCTCCAAAGGATCGACGGGTTGGGCGGGGCCTTCAAACGGAAATTTTTCCGGAAGCTGGGCGTGAAGAAGTTCAATATGAACCGTTTTTACGCGACGGTCCTGGAGATCCAGATGGAATTGACCCAGATGAACCCTTCGCGGTTCGATTCCATCCTCAACCGCATGGTGGAGGATTTCGCCGACGTGGAGAGTCTGTGTCTTTTGGATGAATCGGGTGTTCAGGTTTCGGAGAGCGTTTTCAACGGCAACGGACGGTCCAAACGCAATCCGGTCCTGTTCCGGCCCTCGCCCAAGGGCGCGGACCACACGATGAAGGATTATTTCTATTTCCTCATGGAAGCGGGCTTGAACAAGACCAGCTATGTCACCGAACCCTATCTTTCCATGGCCTCGGGGACCAGTTGCGTGACCCTCTCCTCGCTCTTCAAGAACGTGAACGGGAAGCGCTATATCCTGTGCATGGAGATCAATACGGACGCGTTACGGGAAGAACCGACCGCCGAATAAAAAACGAAATTTAACCACCAAGTACACTAAGGGCACCAAGAACAGAGAAAAGCCCTAAAAAGATCCAGAATTTTTCTGTCTTTCTTGGTGAACCCTTGGAGAGCCTCACGGCACTGAGGTTCTCCAAGGGCTGGCGCCCTTGGTGGTTAAAGATTTATTCCGGATATAGCTCGATGAGCGAGACCTCGGGTGTGAGGCCGAACCGGACTGGCAGGGCCCAGAAGCCTGTTCCGGGCGAAACGTAAAGCTGGCTTTCGCCTTCCTTGAAGTGCCCCATATGGAATTTCATGAAGAGTTTGGCGAGGGACCACTTTAAAGGTCGAAAACCGAATTGTCCCCCGTGCGTGTGACCGCTCAAGGTCAGTTCCACTTTCCGCTCGATGGCATCCAAGAACCCTTGAGGTTGATGGGCTAGAAGAATGGTCGGGGCCCCCGCGGGTTTTCCTTCCAGGGCCTTGTCGAAATCCGGGGCCACTGAGCCCCACTTGCCGAAACGCCTGGCGCCTTGGTCGCCCACTCCCGCTACCCAGATGACCGCCTCGCCTCTCTTGATGACCAATCCCTCGTTCACCAACATCTGAAGCCGGCTGTCCTCCAAAATATGGAGGGTCTTCTCCGGGTTAGCGTATACGTCGTGGTTCCCTAAGATGCCCAGGGCGGGCACATAGGGGTCCAGGAATTCCAAACTTCTCAAGAACTTCGGGAGATATTGCGGGTCGTCATCGGTGATATCTCCGCAGACCACGAAAAGATCAGGACTTTCCTTTTGGGCGGTCTCAACGAACTTTCGCAAGCGCGCGGGACGGCTGAAGAGGCCCACGTGGAGGTCAGAAACCATGGCGATCTTGAATCCCGTGAATTCAGGGGGAAGGTTCTTGATGCGGATGGGGATCCGCTCGAGGCGGACCAGGAAGATAGCTTGGATAAAACCAACCACGCAAATAAAGGCAATGACCCCGAGGAAGATATCGGAAGGGGTATGGGCGAAAGTGGTAAAGGGGATCCATTTCCAAGCGAAAACCGCTAGATAAACCGCGCCCAAAAGCAGGATGAAGACGGAATAAAGAAAAACCAGGAAGGTCCACAACACCCACAAGGGTCCGAAGATCGCTCGGGAGAGCCGGAAGAGAGGAGAGGAGTGACGTTTGAAGATGAGCGGTATGAGAAGCCAGAGGATGTTCCCCAAGACCGCCGCCACGAGTATGAAATGCCATCCGCTGGGATAGAGGCCCAGCCCCACCCAGATGGAAAGGGCGTTCATCAGGAAGAACAGGCTCAAGACGAGGTTGACGATGAGGACAGTGCGTTTAGTGGCCAGAGAGAGCTCCCATTGGTTTGTACGGTACTATTTGGTCCTGGGGCCCTTTTGTCAAGACGTGGCGGGGGTTTGGCGTTGTTTTTATGTTCAGCCTCAAAGCATTCACCATTATAATCGCTAAAAGCAAAATGGTCCAAAGGCTGGAGGGCGTTTTCGGATGGAAAAATTCCTACAAGAGGTTTTGAACGGCGCCACGGTTGGGTCCATTTACGCCCTCATTGCCCTTGGTTACACCATGGTTTATGGCATCCTACGGCTCATCAATTTCGCGCATGGGGACATCGTCATGGTGGGGGCCTACGCGGGTCTCTTTACGGCTTTGGCGCTTCATGCCCAAGACCACCCGACCCTCCTTCATTTTCTCATCGTCCTTGTCGCCGCCATGCTGGCTTCCGGCCTCTTGGGGTTCCTCATTGAACGGTTCGCCTATCGACCCCTTCGAAACGTGCCCCGGCTTAATCTACTCATCACGGCGGTGGGAGTGTCCCTGCTTTTGGAGAATTTGGGCCAGGTCGTTTTTGGCGCGACGCCCCGGGTTTTTCCCGACATCATGCCCGATCGGGACCTGGCGAAGTTCGGCCAGGTAGCCTTGACACAGCATCAGGCGACGGTCTTTTTCACATCGCTTTTCCTCATGATCGTCCTGGAATGGATCGTCCTGAAGACCAAGTTGGGGCGGGCCATGCGGGCGGTTTCCCATTCCCATGAGACCGCGTCCTTGGTGGGTATCCCGACCGACAGGATCATCTCTTTCACCTTCATTGTGGGTTCCGCCCTAGCGGCGGCGGCGGGTATATTGATAGGGGTTTCTTATCCCCGAGTAGATCCCTTGATGGGGGTCATGATCGGTATCAAAGCTTTCGTTGCCGCGGTCTTGGGGGGAATTGGCAGTATCCGCGGGGCGGTGGTGGGTGGATTCCTTATGGGCATCGCCGAATCACTGGTGGCGGGTTATGGGGGTTCTACCTATCGGGACGCCCTGGCTTTCGCCATTTTGATCCTCATCCTCATTTTCAAACCCGCCGGACTTTTCGGCAAATATCAACCCGAGAAGGTTTAGAAAATGAGAATGAACCTTCTCTATCTTCTTATCTTGTTGGCGGTCTCGGCCGTTGCCCAGGGATTGTCTTGGGCCCTGCCGGATTATTTCAGCGTGCTTTTCACCATAGCCTGCATCAATGCCATCCTTGCCGTGTCGTTGAACCTCGTGAACGGTCTTTCGGGGCAGTTCTCGCTCGGGCACGCCGGTTTCATGGCGGTGGGGGCCTATACGAGCGCTTCGGTCAACATGTTCCTGCTTCCTTCATGGCACGGTTCGTTCATCGGGGATCAATGCGCGCTGTTGTTCTCCCTTTTGGCCGGGGCCCTCGCGAGCGCCTTGGCGGGTTATCTGGTGGGCCTTC
>CAZLND010000140.1:0-1816 GCA_964560635.1 uncultured bacterium
TGACGAATCCCAGCTTCTGCACGACCGGCCCGCAGCGGTGGCAAATATCCGTATAAGTCTTATCCATTTGCTCCACCGGGTAATAGTTCCAGCACCTGGCGCATTTTTGACCCTGCGACCTTTTGGCCACGACCTTCAGCTTCAAGGCACCCTCAGCCGCCACGGCTTCGGCCGGTGCCGCGCCGCTCTTGAGTTCCACCTGCGAGACCAGGAAATAATACCGCAAGTTGTCCTTATGTTTCTTTAGGGTCTCGAGAACCTTTTCACCCTCGACATAGAGTTCCACTTCACCTTCTAGCGAGCTTCCGATGGTCTTGGACTGCCGCAAGCCTTCCAGGGACTTCAAGACCGCGACCTTCACCCCCAAAAGGGTCTCCCATTCTTGGTGCAGGGTCTCATCCTTTTTCTCGCTAAAGGCCGGCCAAGTAGCCTCGAAAACGCTCTTCCCCGCGTTCACCTTGAAGGTCTCCGGCAAGGCCTGCCAGATCTCCTCGGCGGTAAAGGACAAGATCGGCGCCACGGCCACCACATAGCCCTTCAAGACATCATAAAGAACGGTCTGGGCGGCCCGGCGTTCCTTGGAATCGGCCGCGAAGGTGTAAAGCCGGTCCTTAAGGATGTCGAAATAACCGGCGCTCAGGACCCCGGAGAAGAACTCGTCCACTTGGTGGAAGACCTTCGTGAATTGGTATTGCTCGTAAGCCTGGGTCACCGTGGCCAAGTTCTCATTGGCTTCCATATAAGCCCAGCAGTCCAGGGGCGTGAAATCCTTCACATCTACCCGGTTCTTGGCCGGGTCGAAGTCCGACAGGTTGCCCAGGATGAACCGGAAAGTATTGCGGATGCGGCGATAGGCCTCGGACATGCGGTTGAGCATCTCTTCGCTGATCGAAACGTCTTCGGTATAGTCTTCAGAAGAAACCCACAAACGCAGAACGTCCGCGCCGTATTTCTTGATCATTTCCAGGGGGTCGATGACGTTGCCCAAGCTCTTGTGCATGGCCCGCCCTTCGGTGTCCAGCACCCATCCGTGGGTCAGTACCCCATCAAAAGGGGCCCTGCCCTTCAAGGCCACACCCGTCCATAGGGCGCTTTGGAACCAGCCCCGATGTTGGTCACCGCCCTCCAGGTAAAGCACATAGCGGTCTTTGCCATTGGGTTTCAGTTCGTCCCGCTGGTCCAGGACCGCGAAATGGGAATTGCCTGACTCGAACCACACGTCCAGGATGTCCTCTTCCTTCACGAACTCGGTAGCCCCGCAGGAGCATTTGAACCCGGCGGGCAGGATGTCCTCGGCCTTATGGTTGAACCAGCCGTCGATACCTTCTTTGGCGACCAGGGCGACAATGGCTTCCAATACCTTGAGATCGGCCACAACCTTCCCGCAGGGTTTACAGTAAATGGCGGCGATGGGCACTCCCCAAGACCTTTGGCGCGAAATGCACCAGTCCATGCGGCCTTGGATCATGTTGGTGATGCGGTCCTTGCCCCAACCCGGCATCCATTGCACCCGGTTGATCTCCTCCAGGCAACGCTTCCTTAAATCTTTATGGTCCAGCTCGATGAACCATTGGGCCGTGGCCCTAAAGATGATGGGATTCTTCGACCGCCAACAATGGGGATAGCTGTGTTTGATGGTTTGTAAGGAAAGCAGGCGACCCAAGCCCTTGAGCTGTTCGACGATCTTGGGATTGGCGTCCCAAACGCTTTGGCCCTCATATTCTTTCACGCGGCTGTCGTACTTCCCCGCCTCGTCCACCGGCGAGTAAACGGGCAGGTTGTATTTGAGGCCTATCTCATAGTCTTCCCGGCCATG
>CAZLND010000140.1:1916-7037 GCA_964560635.1 uncultured bacterium
GCTTCGGCCAGGGCGGTCTTGCAGACCGGGCACCAATGGATGGGCCGCAGGCGGCGGGTCACATAGCCTTCCCCCGTCATTTGGGTGAGGGCTTTGACCAGGGACAACTCATAAGAAGGGTCCATCGTGACATAGGGCTGGTCAAAATTACCCAAGATGCCTAAGCGCTTGAACTCTTCCCTTTGGCGGTCCAGGAACTTTTGGGCATAGGCCCGGCATTCCTTGCGGATGATCGACTTGGGCAAGGTCTTCATCTTTTCGCCTAGTTTTTCCGCGACCTTGTGCTCGATGGGCATGCCGTGGCAGTCCCAACCTGGGACATAGGGGGCGTCCTGCCCTTTGAGGGCGTGGTACTTGACGATGATGTCTTTGAGGACCTTGTTGAGGGCGTGGCCCATGTGGATGTCGCCGTTGGCGAAGGGCGGTCCATAGTGCAATACATACTGACTGGCTCCAGCCTTGGAGAAACCCTTCTTATAGAAGCCCTCGCCCTCCCATAACTTCATCCTCTCCGGCTCGGTTTGGGGCAGGTTGGCCTTCATGGGGAAGGTGGTTTGGGTGATGTTGAGGGTGGATTTGTATTCAGCCATTTAGGGGGTCCTGAAAGGGATTTTGGAAGGCAAAGGATAACAAAAGGAGGGTTAAAAGTTGAGGTTTTTTTGGTAGTGGGGCTCTTGTTTCCGATGGCTTTTGACGGCCCATTCAAGGCCAACCTGCCCCCTCTTGACTTGTGTATCATTACGGATACAATCGAAACATGACCCCTGAATGGATCATTAAGTATTACTACACCCCCGACGGAAAGGTCCCCTTCAGGGATTGGCGGGACGGATTAGGTGACAAAACAACCGAGGATAAGATCAACGCTTATGTCACCCGGCTAATGGCGGGAAATTTCAGTAACTGCAAGCCCATCCAGGGGGTCAAGGGGATATACGAGATCGTCATGGATTTCGGGCCGGGCTATAGGGCTTACTACACCCGGATCGGAAAGGTCGTTCTCCTTATCTTGTGTGCGGGGCTTAAGAATAAACAAAAAGGGGATATTGGGACCGCCGCGAAGTATCGGGATGACGCCCTGAAGCGTACCCAAGCTGGACTATTCGAAGGGATCAAGCCGGAGGGAAAAGATGAAAAAGATAAAAAACGACTTTAAAGAAGACCTGCTGGAGAAACTCAAAGACCCTGAAAGGGCCGAGAATTATCTTTTGGAATCTTTTCGCTTGAGCTTGAAAGATGGGGACGGCTCTACTTTTCAACTGGCATTAAGAATGGTCGCGGAATCCCGCGGGGGAGTCGGGGCTTTGTCCAAAAAAGCGGGACTCCAAAGGGAGAATACCTACAGGATACTTTCGAAGGACCGCCACCCAAAATTCGACAGCATCCTAAAGCTCTCAAAAGCCGTTGGTTTCCATGTCTAAAAAGTCCACTGTTCCTAAGGAGAAAGACCCGACTACTTACAGCCCCCTCCCTGAACGAGGCAAGTGAGTTAACCCTTGGTCAACGGAACAACTCAAAGCCGAAATCCAACTTTCATCATCCTCATCCTAGGCGCCCTCTCGACCGTCAGCCCCTTTTCCATCGACATGTACCTTCCCTCCTTTCCCCAGATCGCCCAAAGCCTGGGCTGTCCCACCGCGCGGGTTTCCCTGTCGCTCTCCAGTTATTTCATCGGCATGGGGCTGGGCCAGATCCTCTATGGACCTTTCCTGGACCACTTCGGCCGCAAGCGACCGCTCTATTTTGGGCTGGGACTTTACATCCTTTCATCGGTGGGTTGCCTGGCTTCCAGCTCCCTGGAAATTCTCATCGCCCTGCGCTTCTTGCAGGCTTTGGGCGGTTGCGCGGCGGGCGTGGCTTCCATGGCCATGGTGCGGGACTTCTTCCATGTCAAAGAAAGCGCCAAAGTCTTTTCCCTGCTCATGCTCATCTTGAGTGTCTCGCCCCTGCTGGCACCCACCGTGGGCGGTTTCATCGCCACGACCTTGGGCTGGCGTTGGATCTTTGTGCTCCTTGCCGCCATCTCCCTAGCGATCCTATTGGTGGTCTTTTTCTTTCTGCCCGAGGGCCACAAACCCAACCCCAAGGCCAACCTGAGCTTTAAAAAAAGCCTCAAGAACTTCGCCATGATCCTCAAAGAACCCAAGTTCCACGCCTATGCCATCGTGGGTTCACTTTCCATCTCGGGCCTCTTCGCTTATATCTCGGGCTCGCCCATTATCTTTTTGGAGCTCTACAACGTGGGGCCCAAGCTCTATGGCGCCATCTTCGCCGGCCTGGCGGCGGGTTTCATCGGGGGAAGCCAAGTGAATATCTGGCTCCTCAAGCGTTATTCCAGTGAGCAAATATTAAAGAAGGCCATCTGGGGACAATGCCTGGTAGCGATGCTGTTCTTGCTCTTCGCCCTGGCGGGCTGGCTGAACCTGGCGGGGACCCTGGTCTTTTTATTCGCGGTTCTGTCCTGCGCTGGCATGGTCAACCCCAACGCCGGGGCACTGGCCCTGCGGCCCTTTGGCCATCACGCTGGAAGCGCCGCGGCCTTGATGGGTTTCATCCAGATCAGCTTCGGTTCCCTGACCTCGGGGGCGGTGGGGTTCTTTAATTTCAAGAGCGCCCTTCCCACGGTCACAATCCTCGCCCTCACGGCCCTGGCCGGCCTTTTGGCCTCAGCCTTGGTCAAAAAATCCAGATAAACCTTAAGCGCTGAATACTGAATAGACCCCTTTTTTCTTTTACAACGATACGACCAAAAAGGGTTTCCCTTTGCCCCGGCTAATTGTTCACGAATAAATAAATCGCCATCACCAGGCCAATGAGACCCAATGCCGATGCAATTCCGATCCCCAAATAGGATGGCTTGATAGCGGGGGGTTTTCCCCTTTTAAATAAGGAGACAAAGCGGGCATAGTCGGCGACGACCAACACTTGGACCAAGACCCCCATTAAAACCAAAAGGGTCCCAAACCACATGGACCACCCAGTATGCGCGGGCAAAGGGCTGTCCGCCCGCCCTTGGATCATCCGCAGGAACAAGCTGAAACGGGCCACAACGAACCCGAAACCCATCAGGGCCAATCCAGTCCTGACCCAGGCCAGGAAGGTCCTCTCCTTGGCCCAAAAGATCCGGGGATCAACATTTTTAAACGGTGTTTTGGTGGTTTTTTTCATAGAGGCTATTTTCGCGCATCTTCACGCAAAAAGCACCCAAACTAAGGCCCCCAGCATTTTTGAGCGGATGATCTTTTAAAGATCGAACCCGTCCGGGAACCGACCGTGGCCCATTCCCAGGCGGGTCCCCCGGGAGATCCCGGGACCCGAACCCATTTTTTTACTTCGCTCCAGGGGTGGCCTTGGGCTTCATTACCTTTTTCCCTTTTTTCATCACCTTTTTCTTGCTCTTCATGGCCTTGGCGACCGGTGTTTTGCCCGGGGTGGGGCTCGCGGCGAAAGCGAAACCGGATACCGTCCCCAAAAACAGAACTGTCACCAACGAAACGATCAACTTTTTCATGACCGACTCCTTTTATTTGATAAAACGGCGGGGGTGGTGCCGTCCCGATTCGCGCAAAGGGAAGACCCCTCTGACGCCCCGGCGCGAATGGAAATCCCAGTTTCCATTGCGCCAGGAGGAACGAAACCCACCCTTCCGCCATCTCCCATTCCCCGGTGATACCGGGGGTGGATAGCTCGCCCGGCTTTGGGAGCCGGGCCGGGTCCCGGTGCTGCTCCGGGCCCTTAGGAGGAGGTGAGGCTAACGGGTCCCCTCCCTTTCTGCCGAGGTTCAATTCAGCTGATAAACCCCCTCGGTGTAACGATGGACCATCAAGGACCGGACCGCTTCCAGGGCTTTTTGGGAATCTGGCCCGGTGGCCACGATCTCCAATTCCGTGGTCTTCCCTTGTTTCATCATCCATAGTTCCAACGGGTCCAGGGATGCCCCGCCTTCGGTCCCATTAGCGATGGCCATCCGGCACCGGAAAAATTCGGCTATCTTCATCACCTCGACGAAAAAACCGGCCAGGACCTCGGGTTTGTTGAAAACCGTGATGTTCAATTTCATTGACCGCTCCTTGTTCCTTATTTCAGCTAACCGGGTCGTTCCCCAGGCTGTCCATTTTCTTCGTGGTGGTGTTGGAGGGGCTCCTCGCCGGCGCCTTCGTATGAACGAGCAAGGAGCCTTCAGGAGCCGGTCCCTTCCGAACGGAAACCTGCCGGGCCAGGGGCTTTACCGGCCTGGACCTCGCCAGGACCTTCAACCCCTGTGGAGGGACCACCACCCGGGAGGCGGGGGCGAAACCCTCGATCGACATATTCCTTTCCAGTCCCGCTTCGATCTGCTTCTGGTGTTCAGCCAGGATTTTTTGGAAAAGGGGTCGGGTATAAGCGATGACGGTGATCAGGATATAAAAACCAACGATGGGTAATAACTGTTTCATGGGATTTCTCCTTTCGAGTATGAATTCGAGCGTTCAGGGAACGCGCGGATGCCCCCAGGCGGAACTAGGCCTGGATGGGGCTCAACCGAAAGGATTTTTCAGATTCGGAGGACTAGAGAACTCGGGGAGGAGGTACGGCCTGAGACAAAAACGGGGTTCAAACGGCTTACCAAGGGTGAAGGGGCCTTCACCTTGGAAATTCCAGGGACGAACAGCGTGACATCCGGGGCTTCCCTTTCAATGTTGCGGAAAGTCGTCTGGTGGGCGGAAGCCTGTTGAGCGAAAGCCTTGCCTTCTTGCTGAGTAGTAGGTGGGGCTGCCCCGTTTTGGAGACAAACGGCAACGGGCCGCAGGACAATAGCGGCGACCAAAACCAATAGGAAGGTTCGAATAAGGAATTTGAGCTTTTTCCGCGTCATTGGGACCCCAGTCCTTAGGGACATCTATAAGTATTGGACGACCAAAGGATCCAAAAGGTTCCGTCGAAAGGGATGCTCCCATTTTCTTGAAAAATCAGGCGATCCGGGCCTTTTGGCCTCTGCCTTGGTCAAAAAATCCAGATAAGCCTTAAGCGTTGAATTCTGAGTAGACCCCTTTTTCCGAAGGCTATCCAACCACCACGACACTAAGAGTAAGGACAAAAGAATTTTAACGACGATAAAACCGATGACTGCCGATAACAACC
>CAZLND010000141.1:0-3993 GCA_964560635.1 uncultured bacterium
GATGTTGTTGGAAGCCGGGACGAAATCGAATTCAAGCACCGTGGCATCGTTGGTACTGGTGGCGCCGGTGGCCAAAGTCAATAGGTCGCTATCACCCGGGGTTCCGTTGCAATTACTTATGCCCGTGGGAGCACCGGGTCCCACTACGGCTGCCGCCAGCCCATCGCTGAGGATGATGCCCGCGTCGAACCCAATAATGGTGGACCCGCCCGTGAAAGTTCCGGAAGAAGTCGTTGTGCCCTGATATGTCACGTTACTGATGACCACGCCCGGCCCCAAAAGATTAGCGGCGAGCGAACTAGGGGTGGACCCTCCTAAAGGGGTGACCGTAAACCCGGCTTGGGCCTTGGAAAAAAAGAGGACGGAACAGACAAAAGCTGAAAAGATCGATTTTTTGAACATGACGCCTTCCAAAAACTCAGGAAAAGTAATATCGCCTCACATATATAGACGCATTTTATCGCTAAAATTACATTGAAACCAGGAATGCGGTCAAAACCACCTTATTTATCGGGCTAAATCGCTTCAATTTTGGCCGCTGGATGGCCCGATAAAAGTGGGAAGGACATATTCCTCGAACAGACGTAAGGAATTGGTCCCCAACCGGCTGTCGTTCTCATTGCCCGCCGTGACGACACAAACCAGGTCCAAAGCTGGGACCAGGAAAAGATACTGCCCTCCCACTCCCCAAGCGAAATGGACCCTTAAATTTTTTTTGCGGACTTTCATATCCTTCGCCCACCAAAGAAATCCGTAATCCCCTTTGCCATGGGTCTGGGAAGCTGGCACGAGGGCCGAAAGGGATCCCTCCACCCAGGTTTTTGGCACGATCTCTTTCCCCTTCCAAGTTCCCTTTTGAAGATAGAGGGCGCCCAATTTCGCCAAGTCGCGAGGCCGCATCTTCAATCCAAAAGCGGGAGGCGTCACCCCTTGGGGGCCCTCCATCCAAGGGGAAGATGGGATGCCCAATCGTTCGAACAGGTTCCTTTGGGCGAACTGGGGAACGGTCATGCGGCTTTGGCGGGCGAGGAGGACGGAAAGAGGCGTCAAACAAGCGCCGCAATAAGCGAAATGCTCCCCCGGTTCATGGTCCAAGGGTTCGGAAAGGGAAAAATCCAGCCAATCGGGCGAATCCACCATGGACCAGGAACAAGCGGTGGAATTTTTCCAATCGTCACAGGCGAAGCCGGATGTCATGGTCAGGAGCGTTCGAAGGGTGACCTTATCCTTGGCGGCCTTCCAACCGGGCCGGGTTCGGTATTCGGGGAAATGGTCGTACAAACTTTCTTCCGGTTTGAGAAGGCCTTGGCCCGTAGCGATGCCTACCAAGATGGAGAAGACCGACTTGGTCACCGAATGCAAGGGGTGCTCGTCCTCGGGCCCATAACCGTAAAAATACTCGTCCACCAGTAGCTTCCCGCCCTGCGCGACAACAACGCTGTGGATGTGGGGGAAAGTCCCGTCAACGGCCTTTTGGAGCCCGACCGAAAGCAAGTCCGACCGGATACCCTTGAGGTCGCCCACTTCCCAATCATCGGATTTTTTTGAGGGGGCAAGATAAGAGTAAAGAATTTGGACTTTTCCATCCGGGCTCATGCGAGGGATCAGGAAATCCATTCCACGGCTCAATCTGACCGGAGCCAGTACTCCCGGCTTTTCAAAATGACCCGGGACTTGCCGACAGGTCCCTTCCAACCTTGAGCCGGACGGGTCCAAATTCAGGTCGAAAACTTCGCCGGTTGACAGCTCGGCGCGAATGGATCTTTCGGTCGTTTTTATTTTTTGGAGAGGAAGCTCGTATTGGCCTTCATCGATATTGTTGAAAGTTCCCCGCAAACCACTGGAGTCTTTTTGAAAGACCAGCGCCACCCTAAATTGGGTCATCCCCGTGTCCCAAGTTCCCTTCCATCCACCTTCCAAACTCGTGGCTCCATAAGAAATCGCTTGGATAAAAAATAAGATTAGGATCAGGAATACTTTGAAAGGATCGAACAAAGCGCCTATAGCCACAGATGCATGGGATCCAGGGGATAAAACATGATGCCAAAAACGAATATTCTTTTTCAGATCAAGGTTTTTCAAGCCTTCCCCATCCCATATATCCCATGCATCTGTGGCAAAACTGCCTTTTTGATTTTCTTGGTGCCCTTGGTGTCTTGGTGGTTCAATAGCTTTTGACTAACCTTTGATCTCGACCCGATAGACCGGGATACTGCGTTTGGCCCACTTCATCTCGAAATCCAGTTTTTCCGGGGTGAGGCGATTCTCCTCGAGGAACTTCTTTGCCTCCGCGTCATTCAGGACGCTTTCCGTGAAACCGATCTGCCCCGCGCCCGCTATCGACTGGATCTTGGCGGCCAAATTAACTGTATTGCCGAAATAATCGATCATGCTGTCCAGGTTCACCGCCAGGCAGGAACCCGTGTTGAGCGTCACCCTTAAGCGCAGGCGTGTGGCAGGGTTCCCTTCTCGGAAGAATTTCTGGAGTTCGACCGCGGCCCGCAGGGCATCCACGGGGTGGGCGAAAGCCGCCATGACAGCGTCCCCAATGGTCTTCACTACGGCCCCGTCGTTCTTCTTGACCGCCTCATAAGCCTTGGTGAAATGTTCCTTCACTTCCGTGAAAGCCACCGTATCGCCTTCCACCTCGTAAAAACGGGTCGAACCCACTAGGTCGGTAAAAAGGATTGTCTGTATCCCGATCTCCAGCTTGATGTCGGACGAAAGGGCTTCCTGGGAGAAAAGGTCCCGGAATCCCTGGAGCGAGAAGAGATCCACCGGCCGCAGGGTATCCTGGTCCAACCTGTCCTCTTCCAGCACGAAGGTTTGGGGCTCAGAGGAAGTGTTTTCCAGGGTGAGGGTAGGAAAATGAGCGCTGTGCAAATGGGCCTCGGCCAGGTTGTCCTTCCAAAGGACCCCCTTTTCGCCTTCCTCCTCGGTGATATCCAGCAAGTTGTAGATCTTCTTCCCTTGGATGCGAAGACGGTAGCGTCCTTGGCCCAAAAAGGTGCCCAAGGGCAGTTGGTTCTTGGGAGGCAAAGTCTTGAGGAGTTTGATGTGGGCCTTGGCGGCGGGCTCGGCCGCGCAATAGACCTTTTTTTGGACCGTGCGGATGGAAGGATGGACGTGGAAGGTGACTTCCAAAGCGTTGAAGGCCGTGGCGTCGAAATCGATCTGGCAGGCTTCGCAGGTGCCCTGCCTCGGCAACCCGTCCAAACGGGCCGTCTCGTTGCGCACTCCTCGGCAGTGGGGACAAATGACATCCCAGGTCAGTTGGAAAAGCCCCTTACGGGTGGCGATCAAAAAGGCCAACAACAATTCCCTTTCCCGGACTTTCCATTCGCGGGCCAAAGGTTTGATGCGGATACGGTAGATATCCTCTTCCGGCGTGCTCTCCACGAATTGGATCATGCGGTCAACGATGGCCGGTTGGACCTTCGCGTCCAATAATTCTTGGCGGATGACCTTTAGCTTTTCTTTGACCGCCGGGGACAATTTGACCGGTGGCGCGGGCGGGGGAGCCGGGACTTCTCTTTGGATAGCCTGGACGATCTGCGCCAGCGCTTTGACGTAGCCCTGCTTGATCTGCTTCAAGCCGATATTGATGAGAATGCGGCTCTTCAGACCCCGGGGTATCCAAGAGAGGTAAACCGTAAGACGGGTCTTTCCGGGTTGCGGCTCCTCGAAAAGGTACCTGGCCCTCATGTAGTAAGGAAGTCCGGAGCTGTAGACCCGGGCATGGCTGAACTCCTTACCGTACTCCCATTCCCACGGAACCTCTTCCCAGACCATTTTGGTCCCCACATTGACCGCGAACCCCTGCATCTTCCCGTTCTTTTCCGTGAACTTCATGGGTCCCAACCCCACCCGGCGGTTGAAGGAAGAAAGGTCCGACAGATAAGGCCAAAGCTTTGCCACGGGCACCGGAAGGTCGAACTTCCAGAAGAAATGCATGGGCTTTCCCTTTTTTAGCCATTCGGCGGGCCAGGGATA
>CAZLND010000141.1:4093-6894 GCA_964560635.1 uncultured bacterium
TCCAGAAGAAATGCATGGGCTTTCCCTTTTTTAGCCATTCGGCGGGCCAGGGATAACGCTCCAGGAATTCGGAGAGGGTCAGTCCGTCGGAAGTCGTCGTTGCCATTTCAAACCTCGTTCTAGGAATTGATCAATTTATCGACTTTGGACGCGCAGATGAAATCATTCTCGGAAAGGCCCCCGATAGCGTGGGTGGTGTACCGCACCTTACAGGTCTTATAACTGACTTCCAGATCCGGATGATGGTCTTCTTGGTTGGCGATATAGGCTACTGCGTTCACGAAAGCCATGGTTTGGTAGTAATTCTTGAAGGTGAATGTCTTCACGATCTCTTGTCCGACGAGTTCCCAACCGGAGATCTTGAGCAAATAGGCCTTCAACCCATCGCCCGAGATGGGTTTCGTTCCACCTTCGCAGGGTTTGCATTTTTTTGAGGCGAGATCTTCCGACGCGGCTGGGTCTGCCATAGAGAACTCCTTGGGGTCAAAGTCCTATTATTTTCCAGGATAAAGCAGCCGAAAGGAAAGACCCACAAAACGAATGTTCCACTTGTTAAAGATGCGTTTCGCGCAAAAAAGGGGTTACTTATCGGGTTGGCAACCTAGTTAGCGGCCGGGATGACCTTTTGAACGGCCTTATCCGATTCCTTACCATCAGTGGTAACAGAGGTGACGGCGAAGTAATAAGTCTTTCCGTTCTTGAGGTGTGAGAGGAGGGCAGACGCGGATTTTCGAGGAGCTTTCGGGGTGAGAAGCTTGAAGGACTTGCCGTCATCCGAAGAATATAGGTTGAACCCCGCTACACCCGTTACCTCGGCCCAGCTCAAGTTAGCCGAACCATTCCCCCCCACGATATTGAATTGACCCGGCACCGAGACGACAGGGGCTTGGGCCCCCCCTTCGCCAAGGCTATGGGCGGCAGGCTGTTGGAGGTCCGCGAGTTTGACGACAAGAACGGTCGAGCCGGCTTCAAGCCCTGTTTTATCCACGGCAGCCACGATGAACCGATAAGGCAGGGTAGAGTTCACTTTTTTCAGGACCACACGGTTGTCAACGATGAGTTCTTTGGAGAGCTTCTGAGCGGTCTTGCCTTGCTCATCGGCGAAATAAAGGTTATAGCCAACGACATTGGAAGCCGCTGATCTATCCCAGGTCAATTCCACCCCTTCCCCTTTGGGCGCGGCCTTGAACCCCATGGGTGGTGACAGCAAGGGCGCTTCGGTTTTTTCCACTATCGCGCCCGGTATAGCGGCCAATTGGACCGGCGAACTTTCTCGTCCCGCCGCACTGACCGAGGAAACCTCAAACGCGTAATTCTGGCCGTTCACCAAGTGTTTCAATTTGACGGCCGTCACGTGGATAGGGTCCGGGGTCACGCGCATGAAACTATCGGCTCCCGGTTTTTTGACGTACAAGTTGTAACCCACCACGTTGGGGGAAACGGAAGGCTTCCAGCTGAGGGAAAGACCCTCATCAATGGGCTTGGCGGCAAAACCGGCGGGCGCCAAAAGACCCTCGGTCATATCAGTCCCGAATCGAAGGATAAGGGAAAGCCGGTGGGTGTCACCAATGGTCCCTAACGGCGCGTAAGCGTAATCCATTTGGAAGATGTTCAGGTTGATGCCCAGCCCCGCCGTCCAATGCTGTTGATAAACGTCCCCGGCGTATCCCCCGCGCACAGCCAGTACCTGGTCGAACCAATATTCCAATCCCGCCGCCCCGGCGTCCGATTGGGAACCCAGGTCATACGCGGTTTCAGCCGAAACAAGGAGCGAGTGGTGCGGCACCTTCACGACCTCATAAGCCAAGCCCAGTAGGGCGATGGTCGGCAAGGGGTCGGAGGCGGCGACGAATTGCACTGATTGGCCCACATTGAAGACCCCAGCCCCGATCCGCAAACGGTCCCCGGGGGTCACCAAGACACCCACATCCCCGCCGAAAGCCGACGCGTTATAGCCGGCCACGTTGCGCATGATGTATTTTCCCGTGATACCGAAGGAAACGATGTTCTTGATCCGGTAAGCGCCCGAAATGAAGAAAGCGTTGTCCCCCGCCGAGACCGGGTCCGCTATGCCCAAGGTGCTGTCGAAGGCTGGCACCCCCAAGTTGACTACGCCTCCGCCCAAGCCAATGGTGTTCTCGCCATCCGGGATAGGCAGGGCCACGCCCCCGAAGTTATAGGAAATATCCGAAAGATAGATCATCCGCAGATAGCCCACTTCCGGATGCTGGAGCAGGGCCAAGCCTGCCGGGTTCCAAGTCAGCGCGTTCACGTCGTCGGACACGGCGGTAAAGGCCCCGCCCATGCCTTCGCTCCGGGCACCGCTGTCGATTCGAAGGAAGTCCGCCCCGGACGTTACGGGCTGGCCAAAAGCGGAAGAACCCATGAACCACCAAGACACCAAGGCACCAAGAACGGCTTTCACCACGGAGGCACGGAGGCACGGATAAAAACTAAACATAGATCCTTCGCTCCGCTCAGGATGACGAAACTGATCTAAATGATTTTTAATGAGCGGGAGTTTCGTCACTTTACCACCGCCACTTTCTTCACCTGGTGGAAGCCCGTGGCCTTGATCTCAATAAGGTAGATGCCCGTGGCCACCGTCTTGCCGTTGCGGTCCGTGCCGTCCCAGGTCGTGCTGGTCTGCACGCCCGATTGGGCCACGCCCGGGTCCATATATTTGACAGGATAACCCATCACATTATAGACATCGATCTCTACAGGGCCGGTCGTCGGGACGATGTAATAGATACCCAAGACCTGTCCTTCCAGGGGTTTGAAGACGTTCGCGTCGAAAG
>CAZLND010000142.1:0-6829 GCA_964560635.1 uncultured bacterium
CGTATGGTGGGTGATCTCGTCGGCCTGATGTTCGATGTCCTTCAGGCGGCGGGCCTTGGCCGGGGCCTCCCCGTAATGTTCCAGCATCTCGATGAAGATCTGTCCGCCTTCCACGCAACAGGCGGCGTGTTTGTCGAAAACGTCGAAAAAACCGAACTCTTTGGGAATAAGAAAGCCGAACATGGGGACCCCCGGCGTAAAAGGATGGACTGGAACCGGGGAGAGATTGCCACAGGGCAAATGTTACGTCAACGTTAAACCAGTTTACGTAGAAAAGCTTATTTTCACGCAAAAAAGCCAACCTCCTTACGGGGATGGGCTTTCAAATAGCGACTGTAATAAAAAGAAGTTAGTCCAGGACCGCTTCCGCTTCCCTGCTGGCCACTTCCATGCGTTTCATCATCTCATCAGGGGACACATTCTCCACATGGGTAGCCAGGTGCCACTTATGGCCGAAGGGATCCTCCAGGCTTCCCGCACGGTCGCCATAGAATTGGTCCCGCACGGGCCGAAGCACCTTGGCCCCGGCTCGAACGGCCTGATCGAACAAGCTATCCACATTCTCGACATAGATCATCAAGCTCACCGGCGAACCGCCCAGGGCTTTGGGTCCGTAGGCGTCCATCTCGGGGGACTCATCGGCCAGCATCACCCGCGAATCGCCGATCTGAATCTCGGCATGACCCACCCGATTCCCTGGCATGGGCATGCGGTAGATCTCCTTGGCGCCGAAAGCCTTCTTATAGAATTCGATGGCCGCCGAGGCCCCGGCGATGGCCAGATAAGGCGTCACACTGTGGTATCCATCCGGAATAGGTTTCACTTTCAACGACATAAAACACCTCCACTTTCCTCGACCCAAGTTCGAACGACGTCAGGTTATCCAGCCTAGGGGCCGCTTTTGTAAAAACAAAGTTCCGCGCCCGTAAAAAGACGGTCGTTCGTTTTCCGATTACTCACCCCTTGAACGAGATCACCTTCGCGCCGTCCGTACCGGTTTTTTCGGCGGGAACCTTTTCGCTCGGGATAACCGGTTCAACGCTCGATGTCCGGGCTTCAGGCACTGAGAGGGTCAAGGTTGTTTGCCCCCTCTCTGTCCGGGCCCTTCGTTGTCTCGCCGGCACAGTCCCCTTCACCAGGTCCGTCAATTGCTTGGACAAGCCTTGAAGGGTTTCCATTTGTTTGGAAAGGGCCGAACCCGCCGAAGAAGTTTTCTCGCCAATGCCGCTGTTTCGATGGGCTTCCCGTTCCACCACAATGAGGACCCCCTGGATCTCCCTCAAGCCCCGGGCCTGGGAATCCAACCCTTCTTCCATCACGGCCAGGAGGCCGGAAACCTTACCCGCCTTTTCCGAGGTCAGGGCCAAGGCTTTACCGGTCTCCTCGCTCAAGCGGAGTCCCTCGTTGGCTTGACGACTGTTCTCCGTCACCATCTTGGAGGTTTCCCGCGCGACCTGTGAGCAACGCTGGGAGAGATTGCGGATCTCCTCGACCACCAGGACGAACTCCTTCCCCTGCTCCCCCGCCCGTACCGCTTCCACGCCCGCGTTCAAGGCTAGGATATTGGTCTGGAAGGCGATCTCCTCGATGGTCTTAACGATCTGGAAGACCCGGTCGGCGCTCTGGCCAGTCGCCTTCGCGTGATCCAAGTTCTTGTGGGCCGATTCGATCCCGGCCGCCAGCGCCGACTTGGTTTCTTCCATTAGGTTGCGGGCCTTCTGGGTTTCCTGGTTGTTTTGCTGGGTGAGGGAGACCATCTCCTCCATTGAACCCGCGGTCTTTTGCAATTGGGCCGCCCCATTCTGCAGGAGATTGTTCAAAGGCGCGGCCGCCGAAACCACTTGAGAGGAGAGTCCAGACCCTTGTTCCATGGCTTCTTCCCAAGCCCGCACCAACATTCCCACCGGCTTCAGGGCCCAGGAAGCCGTCAAAAGACTTCCCACCAAAGCGACCAAAAGGATGAGGACCACCGCCGCGGTCATGAAATTGGTGCTACCCGTGAATCCCTTTTCGGATTCCACGATGGCGGCCTGGCTGGCCTTTTCACTAAAATCCTCAAGTTTTCGAAGATTGTCCGTTATCGGCGTGATAGAGGGATACATGACACTGGTCGCCAATATCTCAAGTTGACGGGCGTCCTTGTCTTTTAAAGCCACCTTCAGATCTTGCATGAAATGTTTATTCATGGTGATGCTGGTATCCACGATCGATGCCATGTATTTCTCGTCCTTGGTCTTGTCCAAGGCCATATAAGCTTTCCAATGTTCGTCGACGGTTTTCTCGGCGTCCTCCACGATCTTCAAGCTGTCTTCCCAAGCCCAACCCACCTCCACCCGGGTTCGCTGAACGGCGGTTATCACATCCATGGTATAAGCGTCCGAAACCTTCTTCAGGTGATAGACCGCCAGGCCGCTGTTGTAAACCTTAGCTTGGTTATCGAAATTCGCGTGGGACGCCTGAAGACAGACCAGTCCAATGGCCAGCCCCGCGACGGCCATCAAGGCCACGCTCAAGAACAAACGATTTTGAAGTCTCATTTTTCCCTCCCTTAACTTGCTTTGTTTTCCAAGGCGAGCGCCCGCCCTGAAAAGGCCTGCTCCAATATCTCTTCGACTTTCAATACATGGACCACCGTCTCGTCGTTCTGAAATAGGGCCCTGACATATTTCAGGGGGATTTCCGAACGGTCCGGGGCCTTCAACTGTCCTCCGGGGACATGGACCAACTCCAGGACCGTGTCCACCCATAAGGCGGCCAGCCGGTTCCGGTCACTGCCGGACGCTTCCACCGCGATAAAGGAATTAAGCCCTTCCCCCGTCGAGGGGGAAAAGCCGAACAACACCCGAAGATCGACCACGAAAGCGGCCTTTCCCCGGACTTGGATGAACCGGTCCGATTCACCCTCCACAGAGAGGGGCTTCCAATCGGCCCCACCCACGATCTCCCGGACCGCCAAAGCGTCGATCGCGAAGGACAATCCCTGAAGCCGGAACACCACACCGTTGAAACCTTTTTCCATGCGCCAACCCTCCTCCAGGTCGAGATACACCGTTTTCAATTTTGCGGACCCTTTTCGGGACCCACCCGCTGCTTTTCTCCGGCCGTGAATTGCCGGGGGTCCAGCACCCAAACGATCTTGCCGTCGGGCAAGAGGGCTTCCCCGCTCACGCCCGGCTTGTCAGTCCCTTCCGCCCGGGTCTTTCGGACCATCACCTGTTGTTTACCCAGGACCTCGTCCACCATCACGCGGAACTGATGACATCCCGATTCCACATGGACGGAGAACTGGGGACTGTCCTCACTATTCTTCTCACCCAACCACTGGCTCAAATGGACGGTCGGGACCTTTTCCTCGCTGGCTGCCAGCTTGCCCTCTGCGCCTTCGGGAGCTGGATGGGTGATCTTTCGGACCTGTGAAAGAGGCAACAGGTATCCCTTTCCCGCCGCTTGCAGGACCCAACCTTCGATCAAGGATTGGGTTTTGGGGATCTTGAGGGTGAACTTGCAGCCCTGGCCGGACCTGCTTTGGACCCGGATGGACCCAAAAAGGCTTTCCACTTGCTCCTCCACCAGGTCCAGCCCCAGGCCCCTTCCTTCCTCGGCGTTCTCCAGGGTCGTGACGCCGGGCTTGAAGATCATTTCCATCACGCGGACAGCGCTGGATTTTTCGGTCTCAAGGATCCCCAAGGCCTGTCCTTTGCGTTTCAGCTTTTCCATGTCCAAACCCCGGCCGTCATCCTACACCTCCAGGATCACCGACCCGGCCAGTTGACTGGCCTTGACCTTGAGGACCCCTTCCGGGTCCTTTCCCGCCCTCGCTCTTTCATCGGGACTCTCGATCCCGTGATCCACAGCGTTCTTGAGGATCTGGGCCAAGGGACCTGTCAGTTGGCTGATCGATTGCTTGTCCAGCTCGGTCTCACCGCCCTCGGTGACGAAACGGACTTTTTTTCCGGCCTGCTGGGCGAAATAAGAACGGGACCTTTCCATTTGGTCGAAGAGCGCCTGGATAGGGACCATTCGCGCCGAAAGGAGTTGATCCCGCATTTGACGGGTGAGCTTGGAAACCCGGGCCGCTTCCACGGCCTTCTTCCCTGTCAGGCCCTCGGTATGGTCTCCTTCCAGAAGAAAGGATTGGGCCAGTGTCAGGTCCCAAAGCAACTCCAAGAGCTTTTCCATCCTCTCGTCCGAGACTTGGGAATAGTTGATAACGCCCAGGTCCGAAAGAAGGGGTTCGGGTGATGCCGGGGCCTCGGAGGGATTTTCCAATAGGGGGCGGTTCCGCAAAAGTTCTTCTAATATGAGGCTTGAATCGAGCACTTCAACGGAGCTGCGGGACAGATCGCGGGACAGCCGGTCGACCTGGGCTCGACAAGCGCCCAATACCCGCAAAAGAACATCCACTCGGTCCCCGGAGTGGGCCCTTTCCCCTGACAGGAGAGGTTCCAAAAGGACGGTGGCCTGCCGGCACAATTCTTTCATTTCTAAAAAGCCGAGGAACCCCCATTGGCCCTGAAGGGAGTGGAACAACTGATAAACCCGGGGCAGGTCCCCCTTTTGACCGCGGCTCATCAAGTGGAGGTCCGATTGGATGCCCGCGAGGAAGGACGGCGCTTCTTGGAGAAAAAGTTGGAACAGCCCCTGGTCTTCAGGCCGGATGAAAAGGCCCTCTCGGGCCCGAGGGTCTTCGACACCACGACGAAAGGAAGCGACCGGGATATCGGTCTCTTTTTCCACTTCTCCTTTGCGTTCTTTTTCCAACAAACGATGGGCTTGCAGGAGCGTTCGAAGGAGTTGGGCCATGACTTGGGGCACGGGCCAACCGGCCCTTAGGTCCCGGGCCATCTCCCCCGCTTGCGATCGGAAAGACCCGCTCCATTGGCCGCAAAGGGACGCGGCCTTCTCGGCCCACCGTTCAAAAGCTTGGGCCAACTCGACCGCCTGTTCCATATCGGTGAGACTGGCCTCGAGCGCTTTATGGCTCAAGACATTCAAGCTTTCTTCCAGTTCCTCATAGGTCCTGGGCCCGAAAGTTTGGGGGGAAAGAAGGGATAGGGCCAAGGATTCCTCACCTGTCATTGATTTGAACAAGTGAGATTTAACCGTGATTTTTTCACGGTCGTTTTTCAGGGAGGAAACAAGAATGTAAACTTCATGAAATTGCACAAAAACTGAAAGTTACTTGCCGAGGAAAAAAACGCAAAGAAAGCCACCGAAGATCCAACAAAAATCGTTCCAACAAAGCCGATCAGTGGAACTCTGATGAATAAGATGGATTAGAGGAACAATAAGATTCTTATGCTGGCATCTAATTTATCTCATTCATCATAGTTTCAACGCCTTTGTGCTCTTCTTTGGTTCTTGGGTTCCGGATTGAGAGAGCCGATCCTTGTCAAAATCAGGAGCGCGGTCACGCAAAAAACGATCCCTGTTCCGAAAGCGGCGCCATATCCCCAATGTGAAGCCACAAAACCATAACCCAAAGCCGACAAACTAAAAGGGATCATGAGACTGTTGAAAAGGCCCGCCTGGACCGAACTTTCCTTGTGATGGGATATCCGAAGGATCAGGACGGGCGAGATCAGGGTGTAGCCGATGGTGAAAAAACCCGCGCAGAGATACCCCCCCAAGGAGACCAAGGGATGTTGTCCCTGGAAGGCCAGGAGAGGCACTGATAACCCAACGAGGAAAGCCAAAGTGAATGCGGACTTCAAGCCGCGATGGTCCAAGAGGAGCCCCAAAAGGAGGGCGCCAGCCATCATCCCGAGGGTCAAGGCCGGAGTGTAGATCTCGAACCAGGATGCGTCCAGCTTCACTTGTTCCCGCAGATAGACCGTGAGGAGCGCTGCCGGAAAACAACCTAGGTATAACAGCATCGTCAGGATGATCCCGCCTCGGAACGGGCCTGGTTGTGAAAGTTTTTGGTTAAGAAGCTTGAATCCGTTCTTGAGCGCGCCCGTTGGGGGCCGATGGGGGGCTGGGCCGAGGGGTTCCATGTAAGCCAACAGGATGACACTCGAGACCATGCAGACGAAAGCCGAGAGGAAACAATAGGCGTATCCACCGGTGGGACCATTATGCGCCACCCAATGGGAAGCCAGCCATCCGCTGAAAGTGGCGCAAAGGCTGGAGATGAAAACGAGTGATCCGAAAAACCTTCCACGAACCCTCTGGGGAATGCACCGGCCCATGGAAGCGATCCAATGAGGTTCCACTAAGCCGATACCTAGCGCGAAAATGGCGATCCCTGAAAACAAAAGGACCAATCGTGCGACCGTAACCTCGGGGGGGATCACCAAAAATCCGATGCCCGCCGAAAGCACTCCCAAAAGGATCAGGGAATGGAGCCAGGCCAGGGGCTTGGGATGGGTGAATTTCGGCGAAAGCAGGAAAGCGGAAAATATCTGCGGACCCAAAATGCCCAAGGACAGGACTGCGCTCAATAAAGAAGCGGAAACAGCGGAGCGGCCCATATCCACCAGGGCCAGGGTGAGGATGGTGGCGGGGGTGATGAAACCGAACCCCATGCCCCAAAGGCCCTCACGGACCACGCCTAAAGTGAAATTTTTTTCAGCTTGGTTCAAGTGCCCCCCTCAGGACAGAAGGGGATTCTACAGGGTCATACGGAAAGCCCCCCAATAAAAAAGGCCCAGGGGGATCCCCAGGCCTTTGGCTTTCCCTATCGATCCCTTTAGCCCCGGCGGTGGCGGATATCCTTGCCTTGGACCATGTAAATGACATCCTCGCCGATGTTGGTGGCATGGTCGGCCACGCGCTCAAAGTAGCGCGAGACCAGGATCAGGTCGAGAGCCCGCTTGATGTTCGCCCT
>CAZLND010000143.1:0-3249 GCA_964560635.1 uncultured bacterium
TGGCTTTGCGGGATGCGAACCATATCGGCCTTGTCCAAAATGGCGGCCAAGATGGATTGGCGGATCCACCATACGGCGTAGGACACGAACCGCACGCCCCGCTCAGGGTCGAAGGTCCGGGCAGCCTTCATTAACCCGAGGTTGCCCTCGTTGATGAGGTCCAGGAAGGACAGACCGCGGTTGCGGTAGCCCTTGGCGATGGAGACCACGAACCGGAGGTTCGCCTCCACCATGTGCTTATAAGCCTTCTCGTCACCCTTCTGGGCAGTGCGGCTGATCTTTTTCTCTTCTTCAGGGGTTAAAAGCGGGGTACGGGCGATCTCTTTCAAATAGGTTCCGACCGCCTTGTCTTCGCTCACGAAAGGTAACTTTTCCATGGCTTCTCTCCTTTACCAATACCTACATAATCTTAGATACTATCTTCATGTATTATTGGTTAATACGTTTCAAATTATATGAGCCACTATATATCAAGTCAACACAATAAGATTCCGAGCCCAGAAACGGGCCATTTTATTAATAATTTAAAGGATTTTTGAGGGGTATTACTTGGGGTAAGCCGGGACTTTAGGCTTCTCGTGCTCCACATGGGAGGCCCAAAGGGTCCGCATGGTGTCCAGGTACATGACCGTGGCGATGGCTAGTGGTATCAAGAAGAAGATAACCCTAAAGAGCAAGACTGCTACAAAGGCCTGACTTTTATCCACACCTAGAAGCATGAAAACCGCCACCATGGAGCCCTCCGTTACCCCCAACCCCGCCGGGACCACGTTGACTGTGGATGTCAAAAATTCCACCGCGAACCCCACCAGCAGAAGTCCGAAGGATAGGTGAACCCCCGCCGCTCGGAAGCAAAAGAAAAGGGTGAGAGCTGTCGAGAACCAATCCATGGAAACCCAGAAAAGGACTATCAAAAGCTTGGTCCAGCCTTGATGGAGATATTTAACGGAAATCTCGACTTCATCCAGCAGGGCTTTTATTTTCAGGGCCTGGGCAATGGGTTTTTGTGGTTTTCCCCAAACCTTGATCCATTTCCAGGCGAACAAGCGGGATAACATTTGTTTCACCCAATCCACCAACATCAAAAGGTAGGTCAGGAACCAGCGGCGGAACCGCCGGTTGAAAAAGACCATAACCATCAGTACTACCACTCCGATGAGCCCCAGCATGAAAAGAAGAACGAAGATCTGTTTATCGGGGCCAATGAATTCCTGGTGATTCCTAAGATAAATGACCCCTCCCAGGCATACGCAGGAAAGCACCAGATTGAAGATCATGTTCTGCGCGAAGGACAAGGGAATGCTGACCGAATAAGGCACTTTCTCATGTTTCAAAAGGAAGGATCGTACCGCCATCGTGGACATGCCGCCCGAGGAGATGATGTAGTTGAAGGTGGCGGAGATGAAGGTGATGACGAAAAGCCGGCCGAAGGGAATGTGATGGTGGGCCATCTTAAAGATACTGCTGAAGGAAAGCCCCAGGGAGACGTAAGCCCCTCCCACACAGATGAAAGCGAAGATCAGGGACAATAGGTCTAATTGATGAATGACTTTTAAAAGCTGTCGGCCGTCCGTAGCAAGCAGTGTTACCAACCCCAATATCATGACCCCCACGATGAACAAGAGGACGATGATCTGGGTTTGGCGGTGGGGGTGAGCGGCTTGGATTTTGGGTGTGGCTTTCTTCAAATGAAACTTTCTCCGTTCCAGGATAGCGCCTATCCCCAGCATTATGCCGGGGTGTGGGGCGGGCTACAAACTTAAAACCGACGGCCAAACCATTTCACCACCCTCCCGGTCTATCCTTGAAGCGGCGCTAGGCAAGCAAAGGGATAAAAAGGGATGTTCCTCAATACGGAAAAGGTCATAACCAGATAAAAGATGCCCCAAACCCAAAAGGGATGGAGCTTGGAAAGAGGTTCCTTTCGGACCACCGCGTAAGCCAGGAAGGGTATGGCAAAAACTGATAAAGCGTTGTCATGCAGGGCTGTCCCCAGATGGCCGTGCAGTAATTGATAGAGGGCCCGGGTGGAACCGCAGCCCGGACAATAAAGCCCGGTCAAATCGTGGAATAGGCAAGAAGGATAGGGATAATTCCCTGGTTTGAAAAAATAGATGACCGACAGGCCGGAGAGAGCTCCTGCGAACAAGGCCCAAAACCAAGGTTGAGGTCGTTTCATGGATTCAGCCAGACCCTTCTATAAATAAAATCCCCATGTCCTTCCTTTGACGGCTGAAGAACATGGGGAAAACAACTTTTCCGCGATGGTCGAGGTGATCCTTAGTGGTGCGCGGCCAATCCGGCGACGGCGCCCATACCGATCAGGACGGACCAAATGACAATGCTCGCCAAACCGCAACCGAAGGCCACCCAGCACCAGGTCTTGGCGTTCTTGGAGGCAACTTCCGCTCCCGCCATATCGCCCGCCGCGACCTTACCGTTCACCTGGGCCGCGAAAACAATGGCCACGATGCCGAAAGGAAGGCAGCAAAAAAGGGTAGTGAGAATAGCCTGCACCAGATAGTTCGGAACGGATTGATTTTCAGCCATGCTGAACGCCTCCCAGATCGATTTACCGGCAGACCTTTCCCGGAACGAGATAGGCAAAAAAGTATCACACAAAATCAGGGGAGTGAAAAGACCGAAAGCAGGTCAAATAATGTGGTTTTAACTAAAGAACTATTCGATGAGCTCGCCGTCGTCCTTCTTAGGGGGCGGCGTAGCTTGTAATCCACCAGGAGGGACCCCGGGAGGTTTAGCGCCGCCCATAGGAGGCATTCCGGGAGGCGGCATCGCGGGCCGGGGAGCTCCAGGCATAGGAGGAGCACCGGGAACGGGGGGTTTGGGCGCGGCAACAGCAGGCATCGGCGGAGCGGCTGGTTTCGGAGCGCCGGCATCCAATTTCATACCGTCCATATTGTCCAAGTCCAAAATGCCCGGCGGAGGTGTGGTGGGCTTGATGTTCGTGGGAACGACCTTGGGCGCGGCCGGAACACCGGGAGCAGCGGCCTGCGGTGAGCCTGTCGAACCCGCTCCGGGTACGAGCGGAGCGCCAAGCATGGGAGGTTTCGGAGCGACCGGGCCCGTACCGGGAATACCGGCGGGCACGGGAAGCGGGGCTTTCGGAATGACGGGCGCGCTGGCTCCGGGTACGGGCGGAGCGCCAGGCATGGGGGGCGCGACAGGTTTTGGCGCGGTCGGCGCGGCGGCGCCCGGCATGGGCGGAACACCGGGCATAGGAGGTTTCGG
>CAZLND010000143.1:3349-6819 GCA_964560635.1 uncultured bacterium
GGCATAGGAGGTTTCGGCATGCCCGGCATGGCACCCGGCGCGCCTAAAGACGGCGCGGGCGGGGTCGAAGACTTTGATCCCGGAGCGTTGATAGGGGGGATATTCCCACCCGAAATGAGGGCATCCAAAACCCCGGCTCCTCCAGCGGCAGGAGCGGGCGTCGCAGGTTTGGGGATTCCCAAAGGCGGCAGTCCCGCGGCGGGGGCGGCAGGTTTCGGTACTCCCAGTCCCGGCGCGCCGGCAGGCGCTCCCGGCATGGGCGGTTTGGGCATTCCGATGGAAGGTGTGGCTCCAGGAGCCGCGGGTTTGGGCATTCCGACGCTGCCCGTACCGGGAGCGGCTAAGCCCGGCGTGGCTCTTAAGGGTGGCGGTGTCAATGAAGGCGAAGCGCCTACCTTAGGCGCGGGAGGAGCCGAGACCGATGGCGAGGGGGCGACCATAGGCGTTGGCGCCACGCCTGGCTTTTTGACCTTCGTGGGGAACGTCAGGGTGAGCCGGGTGCCGGGGTTGGCCTTTTCAGCCACCGCGCCACCACCGTGGGCCGCCAAGATGGTCTTGACTAGGGCGAACTTCAGGCCCGTGCCAGCCAATTGGGGCGAGGCGGGATGCTTGGGGTCGTAGAACTCGTCAAAGAGCTTGGGCAGACTGTCGGGTACCACCACGAGGCCCGGGTCCTGCACGGTGACCTTCACGTTGTCACCGATGGGCTCCACGCCGATGGTGATGGAGGACCCACGCGGAGCGTCCTTGATGATCTGCAGGTAAAGAATGTTCCAGAGCTGGTTGAAGCGGCGGCGCACGATGGGCACCTTGGGGATGTCAGGTTTGACGTCGACCTTTATCTTGATGGTCTTCACATCCGCTTGGGCCTGGAAGTTGAAAGCCAAACCCTCGATCTCGGCGCCCAGGTTGACCTCTTCGGTCTTGGCGTCCTGCTGTTCGATTTCCACCTGGTAGATGTCCAAGAGGTCGTTGATGAATTTTTCCAATCGCGCCGAGCGGTTGATGACCATGCCGAGGAATTCCTGCTGCTTTTCGCTGATGCCGCCCTGGGCGGTCCCCAGGGTAGCGGAAACGTAACCCTTGATGATGCCCAGGGTGGTCTTGAGCTCTTCGGCCATGGTCCGGATGGCCGCCGCGCGCACTTGGGAAACATGGATGGCCGAGGAGGCCGCCACGGCCTTGAGCATCTTGGATTCCATCTCTTTGAGTTCGTTCTGGGTCGCGGCGATCTGCTTTTGGAAGTCGGCTTGGGATTGCCCGATCTCGCCGATCTGGCCCCGCAATTTGGCGTTCTCGGCCTTGGCTTGCTCATTCTGGTTGCGCAAGCCCTCGGACATGCCTTTCAAGGCGTCCAGTTCCTTGAGCTTGTCATTGAGGGTCTGGTTCTTCTCGTTGGCCTCGGCGCGGGCGACTTGGGCTTGCTGCTGAGCGGCGGAAACCTGGTTGGCGGCCTCGCGGCTCTTGGCGTCCACTTCGGTCCGGCCCCGCCGCAGGGCTTCTTCCTTCTCTTGGTTGGCCACTTGTTTTTCTTGTTCGAGTTTTTGCATCAAAAGGGAAGCCGCTTGCACCATCTGGCCCACCTCGTCGCCCCCGAAGGCCTTGGCCGATTCAGGTGTCAAAGAGCCCTTGCCCTGGGAAGCGTTGAGGACCACGCCGCTGGCGTGACGGAGAGGCGCGAGGATCATGCCGTAGCAGATGGAGCCCACGATGAAGATCCAGCCCACGCAGGCGGCCAGGGCGATGATGCTGGTCATGCCCATGGGACTTTTCAAAAGTTCGGGAAGGTCATCCATGCTGAGCGCTTTGGGAGCCGCTTGGGGCGCCGACGGCACAACCCCTCCCAAAGGAACGATCTGGACGATCCCAAAGGTGCTGAACCCCAGATAACTATAGACCGCCGCGGAGGTGGTGCCGTTCACGGCGCTTCCGCCTTGGCCGGCCACCAGGTCCGTCATCACCTTGTTGAGCCAAGCCTCGGGGGGATTGTTGAAGGTCGTGGCCATCTTGGCCGGATTGGAATGATAAAGGTAACGTCCCGAGGAAGCGTCCAAGAGGAAGCTCTCACCGCCCTTGGATTCCATCCCCTGGAAAAAAGTGGCCAAGTTCAGGACCACTTCGGCGAAATTATCGGCCGAGAGCGGCACAACATTGATGAAGGCCGGATAGCCCAGTCTCTGGGTATAGAGCTGGTAAACCTCGTTCCCCTTGCTGAACTTCTCTTGGATCTTGCCAAGCTCATCGGGGGCGGTGGTAGCGATATCGCCGGGCGAGGGGTTGGAAGAAGGGAAGTTCTTGACCAGTTTGCCTTTCATGGAATAGACGGTGATCGTCGAGATCCCCGGATGGCTTTGCATGAACCCGGTCAGGTCGGCGTCCGAATTATGGGCCGCCAAGTTCCCCGCTTCCTCGTGGGTCTTCTTGATGGCCGCGAACATGGATGAGGCCATGGTCTCCACACTGGTCTTGAGGGCGGATATCTGGAAACTGATGGCGGCCTGGTCCATGGGCTTCACCTTGGCGGCCGGGGGCGCCTGGGTGAAGATCATGTAGAAATAAACGCCCGTCAAAAGAACGACCGGTAGAACCCCGATCAAAACGAGCGCCAAGAAATACTTACTTTTCACTTAAAGTCCTTTAAAGACGGCTGGTGGCTGGCAGCCGATGGCTGTAAGCCACTTCATTTTAAAATCTTAACTAAAGGCTACCCGCCAACCGCTACTCGCTGACGGTTTCATCTTTCGGCACATTGACCACCGAGACCAAGCGGTCATCGTCGTTCATTTTAATCAAACGGACGCCCTGCGCCAAACGTCCCGTGGTCTTGATCTCCTTCACCCTCTGGCGAATGACCTTGCCTTCCTTCGTCATGGCGATGATCTCGTCCTCGTCACCCACGGCCGTAATGCTGATGGCCAGCCCATTCTTGGCGGTCGTCTTGATATTGAGGATACCCTTGCCACCCCTCCCCTGCCGGCGGTAGGCCTTCAAGAGGGTGCGTTTGCCATAGCCTTTTTCGGTGGCCGTTAACAAGGATTTTCCCTCGTGGACCACTTCCATGCCGATGACCACGTCGCTCTTCCCAAGTCGGATACCTTTGACGCCCTTGCCCGCCCGGCCCACTTCCCTGACCTGTTTCTCGGCGAAGCGGATGCTCTTGCCCTGCTTGGTGGCGAGCAGCACGTCCTGCTTGCCGTCGGTAATGAAGGCCGCGACCAGCTTGTCACCCTTGCCCAGCGTGATGGCGATGATGCCGCCCGAACGGGGTTTGTCGAAAGCCGAAAGCAAGGTGTTCTTGATAAGTCCCTGTTCGGTCGCCAAGAGCACCGAGAGCTTCTCGTTGAATTCCTTGACCGGGAGCACGGCGGAGATGCTTTCGCCCTCGCCGAGCTTGAGGACGTTGGCCAAGGCAGTACCCTTGGCGTAACGGGAGGCTTCGGGGATCTCATAGACCTTCAACCAATGCACCT
>CAZLND010000144.1:0-6795 GCA_964560635.1 uncultured bacterium
GACACCTGAAGTCGAACCGGTCGCCAGTGAAAAACCGCCGATCGTGACGGGTTCAGCCGAGACTTTTTTCCAAAAAGGGAAACTGCAATATGACCGTCACCATTACTTGGCTTCTTTCAATTTCCTGAAACAATCCCTCGAGGTCGACCCGACCTACTCCAAGGCCTACTTCGGGTTGGGTTATCTCTATTCACGGTTCGATATGGACGACGCGGCGGTGCGCATGTATGAGATGGCCTTGCGGTTCGACCCGAGTCACGTGGATTCGATGAACAATCTGGCTATGATGTATTTCCATTCCGGTAATTACGATGACGCGCTGGGCCTTTTGCAGCAGGCCGCCTCTCTCCAGGGGCAGAACGCCGATGTGCAATACAACCTGGGAAGCCTTTACTTAGAAAAGAACCAAAATGACCAAGCCTTGCAGGCCTTCCAAACCGCTGTGGCCTTAAGGCCCAAGGATCCGGCGATCTATAACAATCTGGCCCTGACCTATGAGAAGTTGGGGAAGAAACAGGAAGCTGAGGATTCGTGGCAGAAGGTCCTTCAATATGGGGACAGCGCCGATTTGTTACAACAAGCCAAAACCCACCTGGATTTCCTGCAAACCCAAGGCTGAAAGAAAGCTGATAGCTGGTAGCCTATGGCTTTTAGCTAACGGCTAAAGGCTAATCGCTACTGGCTGGTGTTGTTATTTCGGCTGGTTCTTGATCTTGGCGTAAAGCTTGAAGAGTTCCTTGAAGGCCCGCAGGATCACCGAAAGCTTGGCCCCGGTCTGCGTTCCCGCGACGCGGGGATAATGATTGACCCCCACTTCCACGAAACGAAAACCCGCTTTGTTCGAACGGGCTAAAAGCTCGGTCGAGACCATGGCCCCCCCGGCGGAGAGCTTCACCTTATCGACGACCTTGCGCTTGATCATCTTGAAGGCGCAATCCACATCCCGCACCTGGAAACCGAAGAGCATCTTGACCAGGGAACCCCACAGGAAGGCGTTCAGTTTGCGATGCCAGGGATCCCGGCGGTTCTTGCGGTAGCCCAGGATGAGGTCCCCCTCATCGAGCTTTTCCAAGAGAAGAGTGATCTCCCGCAGGTCGAACTGAAGGTCCCCGTCGGTGAAAAAAAGAAGGTCGCACTTAGCGGCGTCGTAGCCGGAGATGACGGCCCCGCCGTAACCCTTGTTCTTCTCGTGGTGGACAGGATGGACGTTGGGGTCCTCCTTGGCCAGGCGGTCTATGATCTCGCCCGTCCGGTCCTTGCTCCCGTCGTTGACGGGGATAATTTCCCATTTTTCGGCCACTTCGGGCAGGACCCTTTGGGCCTGACGCACCATGTTCTCCACATTGGCTTCCTCGTTGTAACAAGGAAAGAAAACCGATAGGGATGGAACTTTCGGCATGGAAGCTCCTTTAAGAGGAAGTGGTTCGGTCAGCGGGACATTGATCGGGAAATATTAGCACAGACGGTTGGGGGAGGGCTGAAAATCCTGGGCTACGCCGGAACGGGAAAGAGCTTATTCCTTAAAGGCCGGCACCACCACATTCGGGTCGACCAGTTTCGCGGCCTTGTTGCCGACATCAACCGCGAAATTAGTGCCCCGGTCCTCCGGATAAACCAAAGCCATGTTGGCCAAATAGACGTTTTCGATAGGGGTCTCATAACCCGGTTTCACTTGGCTGTAATGAAGGGGTACGACGGGCTGGGCGAAAAGGTCTTGGAAGAGGTGGTATTCCTCCAGCCAACTCTCGTCGAAAGCAGGATTGATCCTTTTCAAGTGGGGCAGGAGCTCGGCGAAGATGGCCTCTTTCTTCATCTTGAAATAAGGATGGTCCTGGGGAAGGTAATTGGCCACATACATCAGGTGTTTTCCTTGATACCAGTCCGGTGGCGCGAAGTTCGTATGCTCGATGAGGGCCAGGATGGGGATATCGGCGTCGGCGATGTTCATCCAGTAGATATCACTGAACCTTCTTTTCAGGACGAGGATCAAGCATTGGGCGCCCAAGAAGTCCAGTTGGGTAAGCCTTTTCACGTAGTCAGCGGGAAGTTCGGGACAAGTCTTGAGGAAAATAGGAGTGGCCGCCGCGAAGATGAGCCGGTCGTAATTCTTGGTCTCTCCGCCTACTTCAAGACCCTTGAGTTTTCCATCTTGGACCAGGATGCGGGTGATGGGTTTCTTTAGGTGGACTTTTGCGCCAGCCTTTTGGGCCGCTTCCCCCAGGGCCTTGTGAAAAGCCTCGAACCCGCCCTTGAAGTAGCCCAGTTTTTCTTCCGAACCTTTGCGCGAGGAAAAGCGGGTATGAACCCTGGCCCAAAACCAGGCCATGGCCACTTGGTCGAAGTAACGGCCGAACTTTCCCTTCAACAAGGGCTCCCAAACGACTTCACGGATGGTCTTGGGGCAATAGCGTTTCATCCATTCATAAGCGGTGATGTTCTCGTATTCTTTCCAATTCTCCTTTTTTCCAAGGTAAAGGGATTGGACACCGAACCAGATCCTCTGCCAGAGGGGGAGGGGCGTGAATTGCAACAATTGAAGGGGAGTGCCGAAGGGATAAAGCTTCCCCTTATAAGTGAAGCCCATCTGGCTGGTCATCCAATGGAGGTTCTCGCGGATGCCCAACTCGTCGACCAGGCCCCTGATCCAAACGTCGCTGGTGAAAAGGTGATGGTAGTATTTTTCCAGGGTCGTGCCGGCGATAGGAAAACCAGCCGCCAAACCGCCCACGTGATCGGAAGCCTCGAAGATATCCACCTCGTGGCCCTGTTTGGCCAAACGATAGGCAGCGGTCAAACCGGCCACTCCCGCCCCGACGATACCGACCCTCATTTGCGGGCCTTTCTTTTCTTGGACACGCGTTTTGGGGCGGATGGTGTCTTTTCGGCTTCCAAGCGGCCCAAGCTCAGGTGTTCCCGGGTGGAGTAGTAGAACCCCAACAAGGTGATGGGGATCAACACCAAAAAGTGGACGATGAACATGTAACCCACGGCCATTTCCTTGGGGATGTTGAAGGAAACGAAAAGCAATCCCGCTCCGAGGAACTCAAAAAGCCCGATCCCCCCGGGGGCGTTGGGGATGAGGATGCCCAAGTTAACGATGGCCATCAAAAGGGCCGAGGACCAAATGGAGATGGGGGTTGGGGCGATGCCCATCCCGACGGCCAAGAGGTAATAGGCGGTGAATTCACAGGTCCAGGCGGCCAGGGAGGCGATCAAGACAAGGAAGGATTCCTTGGCGTTCTTCAGGATGTGCAATCCATCGATGAAGGTATGGGCCAAGTTCTCGAGGGGGTCATGCAATCTTTTTGGGGCTAGTCGGATGACGGAATTGATCAAGGTGACAGCCGTTTCCTTGAACAGGACCAAGGCGAAAAGCACGAGGAAGGCGGCCCCGAAAACGTAAGGCGACCAGTCAATGGCATGTTGGATGCTTATCGGCATCGTCGCTTCCTTGATGGGCAGGCGGCCGATACCCAGCGCGAGCCATAAGAGGATGATCATGGTCAGGCCGTCGAAGAGGCGCTCCAGGATGATGGTGGCGAATGAAGCGCTTCGGCTGATGCCTTCTTTTTTTCCGTTCAAATGGGCCCGGACAAATTCCCCCGCCCGGGCGGGGAGCACGTTATTGGCCATGAAACCGATGATGAGGGTGGGAAAAAGACTTTGGAAATGGCATTTCTTCACGGGCGAAAGAAGGACAACCCAGCGAAAACCCCGGACCACATAACCCAGGAGATATATGACCAAGGCGGGAAGGAGCCAGATGGCGTGGAACTGGGAAAAAGCTTCCAACATTTTGTGCCAGTCGATATTGCGGAAGAGGAAATAGAAGGTAACGCCGATAAAGGCGATGCCGATCCAGGTTCGTTTCTGGGTTAACATTTACCCTTCCTTTTCAATCCGGCCACTCGGGTTCAACGCGTCGGGTTTGAAAATAAACCATTTCACCTTATAAAACAAAGGAATTCTACATTGGCCGGTTTTGGGTTTTTCGACACCCTAGATTTTACGGTTTAGCCTTTGGTGGCCTCGAACCGCGAAGTAAAATGTTTCAGTCGCTCGTAAATCCTGCCGCTGGAGGGAAATATGCGAAAGATCCATTGCCTTGGGTTGTTGGTCCTGGGCTTGAGCTTGACTTTGTCCGCCTGGGCCGATGATAAGGCGGCGGCCGATGCTAAGCCGGTGGCCAAGGATGAGTCCGTTTCAGCCAAACCCTCCTTTTCTAGCTTTAAAGAAGCCTACGCGGCTGGCAATCAAGCCTTGAAAGACCGCAAGTTCGTCGAGGCGGCCGCCGACTATGGAGCCGCCGAGGATATGGCAACGAGCCCCAAGGGGAAAAGCCAAGCGGCCAACGCCCAAGGTTGGGCTTTGTGGAAGGGCAAAAAGATGGACGAGGCCAAAAAAGTCTTCGCCCGCGCGGTGGAAGAGGATCCTCAAAGCAAGATCGCCCTTAAGAACTTAGGGGTCGTTTCTTTCCACCGTTACGAATATGGATATGCTGGATTAGATGAACTGAAGGAAGCTGTCAAAAGTTTGGAAGCGAGCGGTGAGGATCAGGAATTGTTGGAACGCGCCAAGGGAGCCCTGACCCGTGAGGAAGACTACGCCAAGGCCACCCCCGAAGCCGAAGCCGATCTTTCATCGATGAATTTCAAAGCTTTGGTGGCCTTGGGGAATAAGCTCCAATCCGAAGGCCAATTCGACCTGGCCTTGAAGGCTTTCAAGCAAGCCGAGGCTATTGCCAAGTCGCCAGCCGCAAAGGGTAACGCCGCCAATTTGCAAGGAAAGGCGCTTCTGGACGCTCGTAAACCCCATGAGTCAGTTGCCTATTTCGAACAAGCCGTTAAGGAACAACCCAAAGAAAAGGTTTATTTGAACAACCTAGGTTTTGGTTACTGGGTCCTTTATGACTCGGGTAAAGGTGGGGCGGTCGATCTCAAGAAATCCGTGGACGCTTTTTACCAGATGAACGCGTTGGATCCATCTTATCACGGTGAGAACCTCAAGATGGCTTTGGACGAGCTCAAAGAGGTGGATCCGGATGCCGCGAAATCCTATTCGATCAAGGACGACAAGGATGAATCCGAAGATAGCCAAGCGACCACGGAAGATGCCGGCAAAAAGGGCGCAGCAAAAGAAGACTCAGGCAAATAACCCGGGACGGGGGCTGGAAGCCCAGCTTGAGCGGTTGCGGCTTGAGATCAAGGATTGTTCGAAGTGTTTCCCCCGAGGGGGAAATTGTCCCGTGGCTGGGACAGGCCCAGCCCTTAAAGGCGGACTTTTCCTCATAGGCCAAGCCCCGGGGATCAGGGAGCCTGCTGCCCAGAGGAACTTCGCTTGGACGGCCGGGAAGCGCCTTTTCCAGTGGTTCAATACCATCGGCATGTCCGAGGAAAAGCTTCGCCAACACGCCCACATCACCGCCGTCACCAAGTGCTATCCGGGGAAAGCCGCCCATGGAAAGGGCGACCGTAAACCCAATCCCGCTGAAGTGGAGAATTGCGCTCCCTATTTAGAGGAAGCTCTCCGATTGGCCAGCCCCTCCATTGTGGTTCCCATTGGCGCATTGGCCATTGAACGTGTCCTGGGGCCAAGCCCCTTTTCCGAAGTCATTGGCAAAGAGTTCCTCAAAGAAGACCTTCCGGGTGGGCCAGCATGGGTCATCCCCATCCCCCATCCTTCGGGGGCGAGCCCTTGGCCCTATCTGCCTGGTAACCGTGAAAAATTGGAAAGGGCCTTTCGGCTCATCAAGAAAAGGCTCCAGGCGGGAAATCTCTACTCCCGCTTCCTTTCCTGAAGGTCCGGGCTTTTCTTGTATCTTCTCTACGGCCTTCGCTAGAATGTCGCCCTAATACCCCTTTGGAGGCATCATGATCCAGTTCTCCGTTGTTCCCAGTTCGTCCAAGTCACCGGCGGGCAAAGCCCTTGTCCTGTTGACCTTCGAGAAAGAAGCGACCCTTTTGAACGTCGCCGGGAAGGCGGGCAAGGCGGTCTTGAAATCCATCAGCGAAGAGGGTTTTGCCGGTAAGGAAGGCCAGGTCAGTGTGGCCTATCCTAAAGAAGGTTTTTCAGCGCCCAAAGTCATGGTCCTGGGCTTGGGTGAGCGCAGGGAAGTCACCGCTGAGGTGCTTCGCCGCGCTGGCGGGAAACTGGCCCGTAAGTCCCGGGAATTGCGTCTTGATGAAGTCTCCCTGGAATGGCCGCGCGCTTTGGATAAGGTGATGCTCAAGGCTCTCGTAGAAGGGGTCATTCTCGGATCCTACCAATATACCCGTTATAAGAATCTGCCGAAGGACGCCCCCAAGGGTCTTCAGAAATTCTCTTTCCGCGCGCCCTCGGACCAAGTGGCAAGTATCAAGTCCGCCGTCGCCACGGCCCAAAGCTATTGCGAGGGTGCCATCCTGGCCCGCGACCTCATCAATGGGGCTCCCAGCGACGTGACTCCCAAAGTCTTGGCCGATACAGCCCGTAAGATCGCCAAGGGGCCGGTCAAGCTCAAGCTTTACACGAAGAAAGACCTCAAGCGGATGGGGGCGGGCGGCATCCTAGGCGTCAATGTGGGAAGCGCTGAAGAACCCTACCTCATCCATTTACATTACAAACCAAAGGGCAAGTCCAAAAAATCCGTGGCGATCGTGGGGAAGGGCATCACCTTTGATTCGGGCGGACTTTCCTTGAAGCCCGCTGGCGGCATGGAAACCATGAAGATGGACATGTCGGGCGCGGCGGCGGTCCTGGGTGTTTTCAGCCAGATCGCCAAGTTGAAACCCAACGTTGAGGTACACGGTATAGTCC
>CAZLND010000145.1:0-6736 GCA_964560635.1 uncultured bacterium
GATCTTGTCGGGTTTTTTGACTTATTTGATATTGGGTTTACCGATCTATTTTATTTTTCGTTTTTGATCCTGGGACGCTCATTGCCCGTTTCGTGGAATGGGGGAACCTCATCCAGTTAATGGTTAAATCAGGGTTAAATCACGCTCTTTAGGAATGTTTAGGTCAGAAAATTGTTTCTAATAGGTAAAACGCGTGTTAGTTTTAAACCGTTTTAAGCTTCGACTAATTTTAAAGGTCGTTATTGATGTCCAAAACCGAAAAGATCATCGAAACCAAGACCTTCCAGGGTTTCCGGAAAATGTACCATGTATTGGCGGCCTCCCTTTTCCCCTTGGCCTATCTCTATCCTCCCTTGCACATCAGCGAGGGGCAGGTCAAACAATGGCTCTTATGGGTCTCGGGCGGTTGTTTCGTCATTTCCTTCGTTTTCGATTTCCTGCGCCTGAGGGACCACGACTTCAATTCCAAGTTCATGAAGTACTTCTCCGCGCTCATCCGCCGCACCGAAGCCAACAAGTTCAACGGTTCCACCTTCCTTTGTTTCGCCTTCTTCGTGGTCATCTTCTTCTTTTCCAAGCATGTCGCCGTCACGGCCATGTTGTTCCTTTCTTTGGGGGACGCGGCCGCCGAGCTGGGCGGGAAGAATTTCGGGAAGCTCAAGATCTTCCAACGCTCAGCCGAGGGGACCGCTGCTTTTTTCTTCGTGGCGTTCCTTGTGGCCTTCGTGCTTTTCCAGGATTGGCGCATCGCTCTCCTGGGCGCCTTCGCCGGCGCCATGGTGGAGCTCTTCTCTTTCGAAGTGGACGACAACCTGACCGTTCCCATCGGTTCGGCCATCGCGCTTTGGTTGTCCTTGGTCCTCTTCCATGTCGGCGGCAACTTCCCCTCTTTTTGAACCGAATCTCATAATCTCTCACCACGAAGTACACGAAGAGCACGAAGTAAAACCTTTGTTTTTTAAAGGATCATGATTTGAACTTGGTGTACTTAGTGCCCTTGCTGGTTAGAGTTTGATTTTGAAGGATTTTCAGTTTTAGTTGTTCCCTCCTGAAAGCCGTGAAAGCGTCGGAAAACCGACTTTAAAAGCCAGTTTTGCGTCAATCCGCCGAAAAACCTTCCTGAACCGCCAGCCCTTCTTTGGAATAAAAGCTCCCTTGCGCGTCTAAAAGACAGAAGGGTTTGATAAAGGCATCGTTGTCACCAAGGACCGCTCTTTAACCTTTGGCATGGTTGATGCTCTTATTTGAACCGTCCTCCTGAAAGGCCCGTTCCAACGGACCCTTCGGGATGCCGAAGTCCACCGCTTGCAAGCGATGTCTCGGAATAGTTGTGGGTATCACCGGGAAGTTGCCCAATGCTTCGCCTCTCGATGCCAGAAAGCGAGTAAGACCATGGATGAGAATTGCAATAGGATCAAAAGACTTTTGGATCTTTACCGGGCCGGTAAATTGACGGATTCGGAAAAGGCCGACGTGGAATATCACCTGCTTTATTGCCCGGAGTGCATATTCCTTTTGACCTTGGTCCCGTCGATCGGTTCCGATAGCTGAATGACGAAGTCGTTCTAGACTGTCACGAGCCCGCCCTGCCCGGCGGGCTTTTTTATTTTTCCGGGGATTTTGATAGAATGCGTCCAGCGCGAAGCCAAGGAGCCCAAGATCCTCGATCTCATCAAGGTTTTCCTGACTGTCCAATTCTCCCTTTATCTGGTCGTGAGTTTCCTCACTTGCTGGATCGTCACGGGTTGTTACCGGAAGATCCCCAAATCGCACCAGGCCATGGCCCCCGGACTGGTCTGGCTCCTGATGATCCCGGTCTTCAACTTCGTTTGGAATTTCTGGGTATTCCCCAAACTCTCTCGATCGTTCCGGTCCCATTTCGATTCGACGGGAGACACTTCGGTGGGGGATTGCGCGGCCCGCGTCGCCCACTGGGTTTGCCTTTCGGGGGCGCTGAGCCTTCTCCCTTTCTTGGCTTGGCTGGCGGCCCCGGCTTACCTTATTTTGCTCATCGTTTATCTTTTAAGGGTCGTGGACCTGCGAGGGAAGATAAAGGCTGTTTGACCACTCCTTCGCCCCACCTTTCTTGACATTCCTCCCGGCCCTAGGCAAACTCTCCTGAAATTCGAACGTTGTGCAGGGGTTTCTGCGCCCTTTTCCTTTGCGTTAAGCCAAGGAGAGGACGGCGTGGGGAGCCCTTATTGTGTTTTCACCCTTTTTGAAAAGGTTTCGTCGCGATGGAGATCAAAACGACAAGCTCGCCTACCGAAACTCCCCACCCCAAGGGGCCGATGGCGTTCGAAAAATTATCTTGGCCCTCGGCCGAGGAAGCGCTGAACTCCCTTCGCCAGAAAACACCGAACACCCTTCTTCACGGCCTACCGGGCTCGGCCAAATCCTTTTTACTCGCGTGGCTTTATGAGAAGTTGAAAGAGAAGGATCCCTGGTTCATCGTGACGCCATCCCGCGAGGAGGCGGTGCTCCTGCAGGACGACCTTTCCAACTGGCTGCCGCAGGTGCCCATTTACCTTTGCCCCTCCTGGGAAGTTTTGCCCCAGGACGTGGAAAGGCCGGACCCAGAGCTCGTCGGCGAACGCCAGCGGGCCTTTTACCAATTGCTTCAAGAAGAAGCCTGCATCGTCATCGCGCCCCTCTTGGGTGCCCTGCAACATACCCTGCCGCCGGAAGAATGGCTCGACCAAGTCCTCGTCCTTAAGAAAGGACAGGAAGCGCCCCCCGACTTGAAGGAACGATTGATCGCCATGGGCTACGAGCCCGTGACCCAGGTGGTTCGCTTGGGACAATTCGCCACGCGCGGCGGGATATTGGACCTGGCGTCCCCTGGTTCGCCCTCGGGGCCGGTGCGGTTGGAATTTTTCGGGGACGAGGTGGAATCGGTCAGGCCCCTGGACATCCTCAATCAACGTTCCAGCGGTAATCTAGAAGAGGTTTATGTCTTCCCGGCCCATGAGATCGTCCTGAAGGACGAAGCCCGTTATAACTTGCGGCAGGCCCTCAAAGAAAAAGTGAACGAGGGTTCCCGCTGGGCGCCGGACGCTTTGGAGCTTTTCAACCAGACCTTCCAATTCCCCGGGTGGGAATGGCAAGCGGTCGGGGCCCTGGAAAAGACCGCTTGTCTTTTCGACTACTTGCCGGAGAAGACCCGGATCTTCTTGATGGAACCCCTGGCCTTCGAGCGCAAATGGGACGACCTGCAGGACGTGTTGGCCAGCTGCGACCGGCAGGCCCAGGAGAACGGCTCGGACCTTTTCGATTCCGAGGAGCTCTTTTCGGACATCCGTTTCCTGAAGAAAGCCCTGGAAAAGGGGCGGGCTTGCGCGGTGGGCCAATTGGACCAGGAGATATTCGGCCACAAGCCCGCCTCCAGTCATCCCATCCCCGGCCGTTCCTTGACGCCCTATTACGGCAAGTTCGCCACCTTCGCCAATGACCTGGAGAAATGGCTGGCTCAAAAGTCCCAAGTGCTCCTTTGGTGCCACAACAAGGGTGAAAGGGAAAGGCTCTCCGAACTCCTGAGGATGGAGAAGATCGCCCCCAAAGATACCCCCGGCCTTTCCTTGGCTTTGGGCGAGATCGAGCAGGGGTTCGCTTTCGACGAGATCAACTTCATGGCCCTGCCGGACCACGACCTTTTCCGGCGTTACCGCGCCAGAAGGTTCAAAAGAGTCCGCGCGGTCTCGGGAGGGAAGCCACTTTCTTCCTTAAGTGAGATCTCCATCGGGGATTGGACCGTCCATGTGGACAGCGGTATCTGTATCTATAGGGGACTGACCCCGCTCACCATCGACGGGGTGACCCGCGAGTACATCCAGTTGGAGTTCGCCGACAACGAGAAGATCTATTTGCCCACCGACCAGATCGCCCTTATCCAGCGCTATATCGGGAGCGAGGGTTCGCCGGTCCTGACCAAATTGGGCGGGGAAAGTTGGAACCGCGCCAAGGCCAAGGTGAAACGCGAGGTCGAGGCCATCGCCCGGGAGTTGATGGCCCTCTATTCCACCCGCCAAACGCTCAAGAAAAAACCCGTACCGGGGGACAGCCCCTGGCAGATGGAGTTCGAGGATTCCTTCCCCTATGAACTGACCCCCGGTCAATACACTTCCACCCGGGACGTGAAGCGCGATATGGAATCCGAAAGGGTCATGGACCGTTTGGTTTGCGGCGACGTGGGTTACGGCAAGACCGAGGTGGCCATGCGAGCGGCCTTCAAGGCCGTGCAGGACAAACGGCAGGTGGCGGTGCTGGTGCCCACCACCGTCCTGGCCCAACAGCATTACCACACCTTCAAAGAACGCATGGCCGAGTACCCGGTGGAAGTGCGTATCCTCTCGCGCTTCCAAAGCCGGTCGGAAGCTCGCAAGACACTACAGGAATTACAGGACGGGAAGGTCGACATCCTCATCGGTACCCACCGGCTTTTGGGCAAGGACGTCAAATTCCATCGGTTGGGTCTTCTGATCGTCGATGAGGAGCACCGCTTTGGGGTCGGCCAAAAAGAAAAGATGAAGTCCCTCAAATACGACGTGGATGTCCTGACCCTGACCGCCACGCCTATCCCCCGCACCCTGCACATGTCCCTGTCGGGGATCCGTGAGATATCGGTCATCGACACGCCGCCCAAGAACCGCCGCTCGGTGCTGGCCCAAGTCTCACCGTTGGACGACCGGCTGGTGGCCGAGGCCATCCGCCGCGAGATGAACCGTGAGGGCCAGGTCTTTTACGTGCACAATCACGTGAGGGACATCGAACGCATCGCCGACCGCCTGCACAAATTGGTGCCGGAAGCCAAATTGGGGATCGCTCACGGCCAGCTGACCGAGCATGAGCTGGAATCCATCATGATGGATTTCGTGGACAAGGAATACCATGTGCTGGTCTGTACCTCCATCATCGAGTCGGGGCTGGATATGCCCAACGTGAACACCCTCATCGTGGAGCGGGCCGATTCCTTCGGCTTGGCCCAGCTTTACCAACTCAAGGGCCGGGTGGGCCGCACGGACCGGCAAGCCTACGCTTATTTCTTCTACCCCCGTAACGTCACCTTGCGGGAGCTGGCCCAGAAACGGTTGGAAGTCCTGCAGGAATTCTCGACCTTGGGTTCGGGCATGCATATCGCCATGAAGGACATGGAGATAAGGGGCGCGGGCAACGTGCTAGGTACCCAACAGCACGGCAATATGGATTCCATCGGCTTCGACCTTTATAGCCGCATGTTGTCGCAAGAGATCGCCCATATGAAGGGCGAGGCCACCGCTACGGACTTCACGCCGCTGTTGTCGCTGGGTGTGACCGCTTATTTCCCCAAGGATTACATCCCCGATGAGACCCTCAAGATCGAGTTCTACCGGCGTTTGGCCGAGGCCACCGAAGAGGACCATTTGGTCCAGATCGAGGAAGAACTCAAGGACCGCTTCGGTCCTTTGCCGCTCGAGGCGCAAATGCTTCTCAAGGTCGCGGCCTTCCGGCCCAAGACCAAGCGGCTTGGTATCCAAAAACTGGAAGCCCAGAACGGCTGGGTGTCCCTGCAATGGCATCCGGACCTGACGCCGCCCGCCGAGAGGGTGGCCAAGTGGTTCAAACAGTGGCCGCCCGCGCGCATCCGGTTCTCATCCCAGGACCCCAACTCGGTCTCCTTCCGCGTGATGAAGGGCGACGAGGGACCGGAGAAACAAATGGAGGCGGTGGGAAAGCTTTTGAAGGATGTCGAGTCCGTTTAACCGGCTTTCCCGGTAGATGGCCGGACAGAAGCGTCCGGCTGTGGGAAAGGGGCCGGGGGCCGGTTTTGGCTTCGTATACTCAGCCCTAGCCCCGGCACACGCAAAGCCCATCCCGAGGCTTGAGGGCTTCGGGATAGCGGCCTGAATCGCTTGCGGCACCTAGGGGGGCGTGCTACGATACCGCCTTCTTTGGGCCGGATTAATTCAAGAAAATAGAGGGAGAATCCATGTTTTCACGATCGAAGAATCTTTTTTTCTACGCTACCGCCGCGGCGGTCTTCTTCACGCTGGGCTGGGCTTGCAACAAGATGACCGGCGGGTCGGGCCTTTCGAGCGACCAAGTGGTGGCCACGGTGGGCGACCACAAGATCACCTTCGGTGACTGGATGAAGCAGATGGACATCCTGCGGGTCTTCACGGCTTCCGTGGATCCGGAGAACGCTGAACAGGCCAAGGCGGTCCTGGACAGCCTCATCGACCAACAGCTCATCCTGGACAAGGCCCAAAAGGACCATTTCTCCGATTCCAAGTTCGACGAGTCCCTCAAGCTCAAGCTCCAAGAGGCCGACGTGAAGATCAAGGACCTCAAGGACAAATTGCAAAAGGACATCCAGACCATCCAACGCATCGAGAAGGACTACCAGGACCCTTATAAGAAGATCCTGCTCGCCAACGAGTTCGCCAAGAACCAGGTCGGCAATGAGGTCGTGACCACCAAGGACATGAAGGATTGGTACGACGACTACGGCAAGCACATGGGTTCGCAGGGCAAATTGCCCGCTTTCGACAAGGTGCAAGCCCGCATCAAGCCGGCCGTCCAAGCCGACAAGTTCATCAAGAACCTGGAAGGCGGCACTAAGATCGACCGCAACCAGGACGTTATCGACAAGTACCTGCATTCCCTCTCGGCCAGTCAGCAGATGTTGGATTCGGGCAACGGTGGCGTGCCGCCGGCGGGAATGGGCAGGGGGGCGGCGAAGTTGCACTGCTGGCCATAG
>CAZLND010000146.1:0-6717 GCA_964560635.1 uncultured bacterium
CCCGGAGGAGCGTAACAAGGCCCGGCGGCGGCATAAGAGGTACTGTTCACCCCATAAAAACGAGCGCCAAAGAAGGAACTGTTCAAACCGTAATTATACGAAGGGTAATACTGGGTTCCAACCATCGGGTTGGTGGTGGCGCCGGGGCAGGTGCCGGGGATACTGGCGGTCCAAAAGCCTCCCAAAGAATTGGTGAACATGCCGCTTTCAAGATTGTCCACGAACTTGCCACAAGCGGGGGTCGGCGAGAGGGTCGGCGTGGCAACGCATCCGCCCGACTTACAACCGCCGGTGATGGTCACGCAGGTCGTGTTGTCGGCGATGGTGTTCCAGATCCCGGTAACGGCGGCGTCGGAGGCCGGCATGGCCTGACCCACATCCCAAAGCCCGATACCGATCATCCCCTGTCCCTTTTGCCAATTGATCTTGTCGCAGAAGGACTGTTGAACGTCCGCCCCGAAGGTGTCGCCCGAGACGGCCACGGCCGTGCCGGCGCTGTTATAGGCGGTTCCGGTAAAGGTGTAGGGCTGTTCAGCGAAGCCGGCATTATAAGCCCCGGCGGACCCGCCCTTGAGAAGGGTGATGATGGGAATGGTGTTGGCTCCCGCCGTATCGCGGGCATAAAGGGGGCAACCCAATATCATTTTGTTGGCTGGCATCCCGCCAGTTTTATACAGGTTCACCAAACTACTGTCCGAAAGGGTGATGGTACCCGAGCATCCGCTGGCGGTGCTGGCATTGACGAGTGGCCCCTGATAAGCCAATCCACCCACGCCGATATTCATGTCATAGCCGCCCACAAAACCCCAGTCGACGGTGGTCCCTAAGACCGGCAGGTTGTAGCCGCAGGTGCTGGCCCCCGGCGACATGAAAAAGGTAAGACCCACGTTGCTCTCAGGATAACTGCCCGAAGGCGCTAACCCAGGTGACCTTGTGTTCAATTTCGTGCGCAGTTCCTGCATGAGGGAGGTGAATACAGCGGCCGTGGAGGGGAATTCCCAATCGACGTCGATACCGTCATAGGTGACCGCGGCGCCATCGGCGGTGGTTTGGACCATTTGGGTGGCCAGGTAATCGGCAAGGGTGGTGGCAGCGGCGCTGGAAGCGGGCCAAACGTTATTGGTGCTCGCCCCTCCTACCGACAGATAGACCCGAACCCCTTGGGCGTGGGCTTCCCGAACGATGAGTCCCGCGGGCCGGGTAAAGGAGACGGAGGCCGCGCCGGTCACGATGGCGAAAGCGTCATATATATGAGTGATGTCCCCGTAAGGGATGGCCGAGAGGTCGATGACGTAATTGGGATTGGAATTCCAGCTGGGGGCGTAACCTACGACAACATAAGGAGGCCTGGCGAAACTGGTGGCGGTCAAGGAAGATCCTAGAACGAGGGCCGCGATAAAGATCTTAAGGTTTTTCTTCAATTCATCTTCTCCTTGGAGCTTCAACTCCATTTGGACCCTTGAACCGTTTGAAGGGTCAAATTATACACCCTTGTTACCTGCCTCTATATCCCCATTTCACTGGGAATATAGTGGTTTTTTCGCCTTACCTTAAAAGAAGCAGCTTACCAATGAGGCGTTCGTACTTGGCTCCGCCCCCGACCGGCGTGACCGTCACCACCACGTAATAGAGGCCGCTGGCCAAGGGGTGACCCCACTTGTCCGTCATGAGGATGGTCACTCCGCCCTTCACACCCAAGGGCTCGTTCTTGAAGTCCACTTCCTGCACCTTGCGGAAGGCCGAGGTGAAAAGCTCCACCTTCACGTCCCCGGTCCCTTGACCCGGAATGAAGACCTGAACGGGTCCGCCTTGTGAGGGGTTGGGATAAATGATCGGTGTGGGGCTTCCCTTTTGGGAAACGGTGGCTGTCTTCGTGGCGGTAGCCGTGCTGGTCCTGGTAGTTGTCGGCACCGGCGTGGTGGTATTGGTCATCGTCGCGGTAGAGGTCGAGGTCGCGGTGCTAGCTGCCATCGTCAAGACCGCTCCGTTCACTTGGCCGCCTGTCACATTGAGGCTCTTCCCGGAGATCGCCCCCTGACCCGATATCCCGCCGCTGGGGATGTTCACTCCGTAAGTACCGGCCGAGGCCGCGTTGGAGAAGCTATAGGTGATCAAGTAATCCGTGATATTTCCGCTGGCGATATTGTCCGAGAAGTTGACCACGATGTTGTTACCCGAGAGGTAAGGCGCGGCCACGGTGGCCAAGGCCGTCGTGGAACCGTCCAGCACTCCCAAACCGTCCCCGTCTTTCCAGATCGTCAAGGTCAGGATACCGGAAGCGTCGTTCCCGGTCCCGACGGCGTTCAAGGTGATGCCGTTCACTTGCACCGTTTCCCCGCTGACGTTGTCGGCTTGCATCAGCAAGATGGGAACATTGTTAGCGCCCTCGGTCACGGTGTTATTAGAGGGATTCCCGGCGCCGGTTCCCATCTGCACGATCGGCCGGGTAGCTGTAAAGGTAGCCGTCACTGTGAAAGAGGACGTCGAGGTCGGCGTTGGTGTAAGGGTCGAAGTGCTCGTGAAAGTCCTCGTGGGCGTGTTCGTGTTGGTCAAGGTGTGAGTGAAAGTAAAGGTATTCGTAGGAGTGACACTCATTGAGGGCACACCGGTGCTAGGGGTTATAAAAGTAAGTATTAACGTAACAGTACTTGTCGCAGCAACCGACGTATTGGTTGGGGTGCTGGTTGGGGTGAAAGTCGGCGTTACAGTGAAGGTTAGTGTATTGGTACTCGTGGAAGTGTTGGTCCGCGTGGCCGTGTTAGTGGAAGTATTGGTGCTCGTAGGCGTGGACGTATTTGTCGGGGTATTGGTACGGGTGAAGGTATTGGTGGCCGTCGGTTGACCCGTGAAGGTGAAGGTCGACGTCACTGTCGCGGTGAAGGTATTGGTGGGCGGCGCGGGCGTGTTGGTGTTCGTGAAGGTGCGCGTATGAGTGGCAGTAAAGGTATTCGTGGGCGGCATAGGGGTATTGGTGTTGGTCCGCGTATGGGTGGCCGTGAATGTATTGGTAGGGGGCGCGGGCGTATTGGTGTTGGTGCTCGTTGGGGTGTTGGTCCTGGTCGAAGTAAAGGTATTCGTGGGCGGCACAGGCGTGTTGGTGTGAGTATTGGTGATCGTCGGCGTGTTCGTCGGCGGCGCTGGCGTATTGGTATTGGTGAAAGTACGGGTAGCAGTAGGGGTGAAACTATTAGTAGGCGGCATGGGCGTATTGGTGTTGGTGGGGCTGGGTGTGTTGGTGCGCGTGTTGGTCAAAGTAAAGGTATTGGTGGGGGCGATCGGAGTATTGGTCTTGGTGGCCGTGAACGTATTCGTCGGCGGCACAGGCGTATTGGTGTTGGTAATGGTCGGAGTGTTGGTGCGCGTGTTGGTCAAAGTAAAGGTATTGGTGGGAGCGATCGGAGTATTGGTCTTGGTGGCCGTGAACGTGTTCGTCGGCGGCACAGGCGTATTAGTGTTGGTAATGGTCGGAGTGTTGGTGCGGGTGAAAGTATTCGTTGCAGGAACCGGCGTATTGGTGGAGGTATTGGTCCTAGTGGGTGTAAAGGTGCTTGTAGGCGGCACGGGCGTATTCGTCGAAGTGAACGTCGACGTGTTGGTGGTGGTCGGGGTGTTGGTGCGGGTGAAAGTATTCGTTGGCGGCACGGGCGTATTGGTGTTGGTGCGCGTATTGGTGGAGGTATTGGTCCTTGTAGCGGTGAAGGTATTGGTAGGTGGCACCGGGGTATTGGTGTTCGTGTTCGTAGGCGTGTTGGTCTTAGTCGCCGTGAAGGTGAATGTATTCGTCGGCGGCACAGGAGTGAAGGTCCGTGTATTGGTGAAGGTATTGGTGATGGTCGGCGTGTTGGTCTTTGTCGCGGTGAAAGTGTTCGTGGGGGGGACCGGTGTATTGGTCTTCGTCGCGGTGAAGGTATTGGTCCGGGTGAAGGTCGGCGTGGGAGGCGAGGCGCCGCAAGCCAAATGCTGCATCCCGGTGGAACCGTAAGCCGTACCGTTCGTTACCGCGCTATAGCAAGGGGTGAAGGAGCCCGCGCAGGCCCCGCTGCCGGTCACCAGGTTGATACTGGTCGTGACCATGTTCCCGCGGGCGTCGGTAATGGCGAAAGTCATGGCCCCCGCGCCCCACGCGGCGGCGGCCTGCCAGCGGTTGTCCACCTGACGGGCCAAAGCCGTTCCGTTGGCTTTCACCCCCGTGATCGGGAACAAAGTGTCCATGAAGAAGATGCCGGAGAATTCCCCGTCCTTGAAGGCGTAGGTGATGTTCCCCCCCGATGCCGCGTTGTTGTTCAGGATACTGACGGGACATTGGACCATGATCCAATTGCAGTTGATGCGGCCGTCGGTGGCGTAATTGGCGTCGATCTTGGCCATGGCAACCGGGTCCAGGTCCACCCCATGGGCTCCCACTCCATCGCAACCCGCGCACTGGTCGACCACTTGGACCACGGTCGATAGTCCGGTCGTTGGATAAGTGATCTGCAAACAGGCCCCGCAAGCGGCCGAGGAAGCATAGTCATTGGCGCCCACGGCGCAGAATTGTTTCCCGACAGCCTGGCCCGCGGTGCTGCAACCGAAAACAGGATTGGTGCCAGCGTTGTAATAGGTGATGCTTCCGGTGAATTGCTGGGGGGATGAACAATAACTATAAGTACCGTAATTGATCTGACCTTGGGCCGGGTGGAACAGGCCGAGGAAGATGCCCAAAAAGGCGAAGGAACGAATGGTCGAATAGAGGGATCGAGTGGACGATAAATTCGGTTGAAAACCAGAAAACGATTTCACGGGTCTCCCTGCAAGGAACCTGGTTGATATGAAGTAAAGATATTCCTAATACAGCATCTTCTTATATTACATCCCTGCTTTTCTAATCGAACATTCTTGCCCAGTCAAAAAGATCAATAAAACGCTACAGCCACGGTTAAACGAATGATCGGTAGTGATGTTCCTGGGGAAGAGGCGCGGCTGAAAGCTTATGAAAGTGAAAGGAGCTCGGGACTTACCTTAGCAGAAGCAGTTTGCCGATGAGGCGTTCGTACTTAGCTCCGCCCCCGGCCGGGGTGACCGTCACCACCACATAATAGAGACCGCTGGCCAAGGGGTGTCCCCAACTATCCGTCATGAGGATCGTCACTCCGCCCCTCACACCCAAGGGCTCGTTCTTGAAGTCCGCTTCCTGCACCTTGCGGAACGCTGAGGTGAAGAGCTCCACCTTCACGTCCCCGGTTCCTTGACCCGGCACACTTATCTGAACCGGCCCGCCTTGCGAGGGGTTGGGATAAATGATCGGTGTGGGGCTTCCCTTTTGGGAAACGGTGGCTGTCTTCGTGGCGGTAGCCGTGCTGGTCCTGGTAGTTGTCGGCACCGGCGTGGTGGTATTGGTCATCGTCGCGGTAGAGGTCGAGGTCGCGGTGCTAGCTGCCATCGTCAAGACCGCTCCGTTCACTTGGCCGCCTGTCACATTGAGGCTCTTCCCGGAGATCGCCCCCTGACCCGATATCCCGCCGCTGGGGATGTTCACTCCGTAAGTACCGGCCGAGGCCGCGTTGGAGAAGCTATAGGTGATCAAGTAATCCGTGATATTTCCGCTGGCGATATTGTCCGAGAAGTTGACCACGATGTTGTTACCCGAGAGGTAAGGCGCGGCCACGGTGGCCAAGGCCGTCGTGGAACCGTCCAGCACTCCCAAACCGTCCCCGTCTTTCCAGATCGTCAAGGTCAGGATACCGGAAGCGTCGTTCCCCGTCCCAACGGCGTCCAGGCTGATGCCGTTCACTTGCACCGTTTCCCCGCTCACGTTGTCGGCTTGTACCAGCAAGATGGGCACATTGACCGAGCCCGCGTTCACCGTGTTGTTGGAGGGGTTCCCCGTGCCCGCCCCGATCTGCACGATGGGACGAGTAGCCGTAAAGGTCGCTGTCGGGGTGGTGGTGTTCGTGGGTGTATTGGTCTTGGTGAAGGTCGGGGTCGGGGTAAAGCTGGGCGTGAATGTGAAGGAGAAGATAGGTGTGTTGGTGATGGTCGGGGTATTGGTTGAGGTGGAGGTGTTGCTAGGTGTATTGGTCTTGGTGAAGGTAAAGGTGAAAGTGGAAGTGCCCGTGAAGGTGCTGGTAGGAGTGGGCGTGTTGGTCTTAGTAAAGGTCGAGGTTCCCGTCCACGTCAACGTGGACGTATTGGTGGGCGTGAAGGTAAAGGTGGGTGTTCCGGTGTTGGTAGGGGTATTTGTTGGCCCGGTCGGCGTGTTGGTGTTGGTCCCCGTGTTGGTGGGGGTGTTAGTCTTAGTATTAGTGGGGGTATTGGTGCTCGTCGGGGTCGGGGTGTTGGTGCGGGTGAAGGTGGAAGTAAAGGTGTTCGTCGGTGGCACCGGGGTAAAGGTCGAGGTGAAGGTGCGCGTATTGGTCGGGGTGAAAGTATAAGTAGAGGTCCCGGTGTTGGTGGGCGTATTCGTAGGACCGATCGGGGTGTTCGTTTTAGTAGGGGTGAAGGTGTTGGTCGGCGGCACCGGCGTATTGGTGGAAGTGAAAGTGCGGGTATTGGTTGCGGTGAAAGTATTGGTCCTGGTGAAAGTTGAAGTGAAAGTGTTCGTGGGTGGCACAGGAGTAAAGGTATTGGTCCTGGTGAAGGTTGAAGTGAAAGTATTCGTTGGCGGCACCGGCGTGAAGGACGTAGTGTTGGTCGGGGTCAAGGTCCGGGTCTAGGTGTTGGTGGGGGGCACGGGGGTGT
>CAZLND010000147.1:0-6711 GCA_964560635.1 uncultured bacterium
TTCGGTCGGCGTTAGTTTTTCGCTCGGCAAGGAAGCCGAATTGGGGGAAGGGGTGGGGTCGGGATCCTTGGAACAGGAAAGGGAACTAAATGTCCCAAAGAGTATCAGCGCAAGAACGATCCTTTTCATGCCAGTCATTTTAATCCTGTTTGTGTAAGGGCCCCAGAGAATTTTCCCGGTGGTTGTGTGTTATTCCTGACGGGGAGGGTCGTTCAGGCTATAGTAATCGCTTCTTTGATCATCGGAATTTTGGGGGCGGTTTTGCGGTTCCTAAGATGGGTTATTGGTTCGATCTTGGCGTTCTTGGTGTGGGGAGATCTAAGCGCCCAGGTGGCACGGCCTTATATCACCTCCGCTGTTTTTTACGTTTCCGCGGACCATTGGTGCGATTTCTGGCTGAATGGAAGACGCATCGATTGGAATGTCCATGATTACACCCTCATGCCATCCACCCAAAAAAGCTTGTGCGATTTTCACAACGACAATACGCTGGCTATCAAAGTGTGGGACTCCTCCAAACCGGGTAAAAAAAAGGATCCCCGGATCGGTGTCGCTTATCTATTGCGGATCACCCTTTCGAATGGGACCCAAGTGACCCTCTCCAGCAATGAAGTTGATGAGCATCGTTGTTATTACCGGCCGGTCGCGGGAATGAAAATGGATGACCCGCTCCATTGGAACAGGGAAGATTTCGATGATGTCCTTTGGCAAAAGGCCCGGAGCACCGGTTCATTGCTTCCGGGGGTGAGATCGGTGGCTGATCCGGATACCGGGACAAAGGTACCGTTCCTTTCGGCTTCGGGCATCAGTTCCCAGGTGCAATATCCCGGGGAACGGCATTATTTCCGGCGAAAATTCCAATTGGATATCGAGTCTAACCCCGTTTGTTTGGGAACACCGATGCCCACACCGCGGCCCATCGCCACTTCAACCCTCATTCCGACCGTGACGCCTTCATCGGTGCCAATGAAGGGAGAGGATCGGAATGATCCACCTCAATTCACTTTTACCAATACTCCCGTCTTTACCACTGGTTCCATGGAAACAGTGACACCGACCTTAATCCGATCGATTTCGCCATCCCCTTCCGGGTCCCCCGAGAGGACCCTCGTTCCTTTACCGTCGCCGACCAAAGCGGTCCGAAATAAAAAGGTGGTCCTAGCCTTCATCCCTAAACCCCAAATGACCAAGCTTTTATTACCCTCTCCCACGAGGACATTCACGCCGGTTCCCGTTCTGGAGGGATCCGCCACTTCTTCAGAAGGGGAAGTGACCCCGACGAAAGCCCAGACCATCGTTTTTGACGACTCCACGGCTAATATTTACGTCCAATTCGCGGACGGTCCCGGGACCTATCGGATGGAAGTCGTGGATATGAAGGGACATCATTTGAGGGATCTTTTCGAAAAGAAGGTTGTGGCCCAGACCGACACCTGGGTGAATTGGGACGGAAAGGACGACGCGGGCCGGGGCGTCCCAATGGGGTTGGACGTTATCCGTTTTTTAAAGGATGAAAAAGAATTGAGGGAATTGATCGTGCTTCGAAAGAACGTCCCGCCATGACGGGACAAACAGGCTTGAAAAAGGCCGGTCTTTTCTGGCATCCTGTCTTCCATGGGTAGCTTTATCTTTACATTATTCTTTGGGGCTCTCGGAGCCTTGCTTTTGGTTTTTTCCCGCCAATTCTATCTTTATCGTGCCGTTCCTAAAGATGAAAACAAGATCCCCTGGCTTTATCTGACCATTCGTTTCTTCGGCTATTTGTCTGTCCTCGCGGCGGTTGTTGTCCTGGTCGTTGGGTTCTGGTTCACGAAGTGAACAAAAGGTTGAAGATACTGGTTGTGGGTGTGGGCGGCCTTGGCTGCCCGGCGTCCATTGCCTTGGCCGATCTGGGAGCCGCCGAGTTGGGACTGATGGACCCGGATCGAGTCGAGGCCTCCAACCTTCACCGGCAGATTCTTTATTCCAACCATGACATCGGCCAACCCAAAGTCGAGGCCGCATCCAAAACCCTTCTAGCCCGGTTTCCTCAGCTGAAAGTGGTTCCCATCCAAGAAGCCTTCAGCCCCTCCAACGCCGAATCAATATTGGGTCGATATGATCTCGTCATTGACGGTCTTGACCGCCTGGAAAAAAAATTCCTACTGAATGATTGGTGCGTCAAACTGGGAAAGCCATTTGTCCACGCCGGAGTGGTCAAATTCGAGGGTCAAGTCATGGCCGTTAAGCCGGGCCAAACGGCCTGCTTGCGGTGTTTGATTCCCAAGATCCCACCCCCTTTCGCCATGCCCACTTGCCAGGAAGCGGGTGTGCTCGGCTCTTTCTCCCAAGCCATCGGATATTTGCAGGCGGTGGAAGCGATCAAGTTGGCCGCCGGCGACCTGCCTCTTCGTCTTTGGAAGTTGGATGTTCAAAAGAGGGAAATTCGAACGGTTGTGCACCGAAGAAATCCCGATTGTCTCGTTTGCGTTCGCGGGAAGAAAACGGAAGAGATCGATGCGAATATTTGTTCATCCTAAGTGGGCTTGGGCGATCCGAGAGGATTTCAAGGCGGGATATTTAGTGAATAATTTATTTTTTTGGTAACCCTTTCAGGGTTAATTTACTAAGTAAATTATGGGAATTTTAACCAAATAAGCTGGTATTAAATAACCGTTAAATTTATATTATTTGAAATAGCTGAGCGATATTTTTTAACTGAACCGATTTAGTTATTTAAGAGGACGCATGATATCGTTTTTATTCAAAAACCTTATTCAAAGCCCCTTCGTGGCCAGCTCACTTCTGGGCGCCCTTTTTAAAAACGATCCGAATATTTTCAACCAAAAATCGAGTGTGTTTCCCACGCCGAAGTCCCGTCTTTTTTTCCTCTTCCTTGCTCTGGGTTGCTGGGGGGCGATGATCAATCCCGCTCAGGCTCAGACTTTTTCGGCGACGGCCAGCTACTATTTCTCAAATTGCAGTTCCACTTACTATTGCACCGGTGTGAGTTTTCCGGGTTGTACTAACCTCAATTCAAATTCCCCCAATCAATATATCGTAGCCATGAACTCTTCCGATCTTGGGGTGGCCGTCAGTTGTAACCAATGTATCGCGGTCAGCCGCGCGGGCGTGACCATCCTGGCCCATGTGATCGATCTTTGTCCGGGTTGCGTGAGTCTGCATGGAGCCCATTCCATCGACTTAGACCCTTCCGCCGCGGCGGCGCTTGATCCCAGTTATACGACGGACGGTATCTTCACGGTTTCTTGGAGCCCTAATCCCCAATGTACCTTGGGCCCGACCAGTACTCCCACTGCCACCCCGACCCCGGGGTCGCCGACCGCCACCTTTACCGTAACCAGAACGCCCACAACGGGAGGTTCCTGCGCTGGTATCCCTACATGGACGGCGGGTGTGGCCCTTGCGAAGAACGATTTCGTGGTCTATAGCGGCATCGAGTACCAGGTCATTTCGGCCCATACGACCCAAGTGGGATGGGAACCGCCGAACGTCCCGAGTCTGTTCGGGGCTTTGGGGGTTTGTACGGGTCCGGGGACGCCCCAAGCCACTATTCCTCCGGGACAAAGCAGCGTCAGTTGTACGGCCAATTGCTCCACCACCGCGAATTCCTGTAACAACAAACAGGACATCAGTCAGTTCGTTTCCTACACCGGCAAGGGCTATGGATATGTTTCGGGTTCCCACGCTTTCCCTATGCCCACGGGCCCCCCTAATCCGACGAGCGGGACATTGACCTATCCGGCTATCCCCGGTGGCGCCACCATCGTGGCCGCTTACCTGGATATGGTGGGAGCCCAATGTCAGACGAGCGTGACGGTGGGTGGGACCGGGTATGCCGGGATCGATACGGGTGACGCGGTCATGACGACCCATTGGGTGAATCCCTATCTTCCGTACAACGCTGATTCGGCGGCCTGGGCGGGTTGGAATGTCAATTACTGTAATACCCGTTACAACATCACTCCGTCGGTGGTAGCGGCTGGCGGCACCTTGAACCTTACCTTCTCCGGCACTTTGGAACAAATGACGGCGAATATCACGGTGGTTTACCAAAATCCATCGGCCACGACGAACAGCACAGTGTCCTTGGCGGACGGGCTATTCTTTTGGGGGACGGGTGACGGTTCTCCGGACATCCTTTATGCGGGCCAAGCGCCCATCAAGACCGACTTGAGCCTTTGCGGCGGAGCCTGCGCCACGACGCCAACGGGAGCCGGTTTCACGCGGGCGGGCGGCGGCGGACTTTGGAACACGAGCGCGGCGGGGCACTATAGCGCGGGGAATGACGCCTTCGTGAATCCCTCCAACGCGTTGAGCACGCCCAACAATCCGATCCTTTTGTCGGGGCCTTTGACAGCCTTAGGCGGGCCTACGATCACCAACGACAATACGGGCGGAGGGCCGCCCTATTCCAATATGGAAAACTACTCCCTTCCGCCGGTAGTGGTGGGAGCAGGAACGAACACGGTGAGCTGGTGGATGGATAACGCCTTGCCGAACTGGGGCGCGGATGTGAAGGACTTCTTCTGGGTCAACTCCCTGGCTTTGGCCGTCACTTGCACGACCCCGACACCTACCCCTACGCCCACCAACACCCCAACCTTGACGAACACCCCTACGAAAACCAACACGCAGACTTTCACGCAGACCTTCTCGTCCACTTCCACTTCGACGTCCACCAGTACTTCAACGAGCACTTCGACCAGCACCTCTACAAAGACTTTCACCGCCACCGCTACGGCGACCGCCACTTCGACCAGCACATCGACAAGTACGTCCACCAGTACTTCGACTTCCACGAGCACCTCCACGAAGAGCTTCACGGCGACCGCCACGTCCACCAGTACGTCGACGTCCACGTCGACGTCGACTTCGACAAGTACTTCTACCAGCACGAATACGCGAACCTTCACTTCCACCTCGACCAGCACTTCCACCAGTACCTCTACCTCGACCAATACGGCCACGGCGACTTCCACCAAGACCAATACGGCGACATCCACTTCGACCAGTACCTCCACCAATACTTCGACTTCCACGAACACGGCTACGGCCACGGCCACATCCACCTTTACCCGCACCAATACGGCGACGTCGACATCGACGAATACCAGTACGGCCACTTCGACCAGCACCAACACCAATACGGCCACTTCCACGAATACGGCGACCTCCACCTTCACCAAAACCAATACGGCGACTTTCACCAATACCAGTACTTCCACGAACACCTTTACCCCGACCAAGACCAATACGCCGACGAACACGTCGACGCCAACTAATACCCTTACGCCGACCAATACGTTCACTGGGACCGCGCCGCCGACCAATACGCCGACGAACACGAACACTTTCACCAATACTTTCACGGCTACCAACACGCCAACTAAAACCAACACTCCCACGAACACCAATACTTCAACCCCGACCAACACGAACACCAACACGAATACGTCGACTTTCACGTCGACGCCAACAAACACTCCGACCAAGACCAACACGCCCACGAACACCAACACACCGACGAATACCAATACGCCTACCGATACCCCTAACATGACTCAAACCTCGGTAGCCACCTTCGTCTTCAGCAACACCCATACACCCACCTCGACCTTCACTATCACTAGGACTTCGACCGATACACCCACGGCGACCAACAGCTTTACTTCCACCGTTACGAGGACTTTCACGAATACTCCGACCTCCACCAATAGCTTCACTAGTACCAACACGCCTGTGTTCACCTTCACGCCGACCAACACTCCAACTAACAGCAACACCTTCACGAACACGAATACCCCCACGCCGACCAACACACCCTCCAATACCTTTACGGCTACGAATACATCCACGGCCACCTTTACAAGGACCTTTACGAACACATTCACCAACACCAATAGTCCGACTTCCACCAATACGCCAACCAACAGCTTCACCGTTACGAACACCTTTACGGCGACTTTCACGAGGACTTTTACCAACACCTACACCAACACGTCGACGTTCACGCCGACGCCCACGCCCACCTCGACGAATACGGTCACCAATACGTCGACGTTCACGCCGACGCTCACGGTAACGAACAGCTTTACCCCCACTAACACTAGGACTTTCACTTATACGCCTACGAATAGCTTCACGCCGACGGACACATTCACGGCTACTTTCACCAGGACCTTCACAAATACCTTCACGGCCACCAATAGTCCCACGGATACCTTCACCCCCACGCCTACCAAGACGGCCACGCCCACCTTGACCCCGACGGGCACCTTGACCCCCTCTAATACCCCTACCAACACGAGGACGTTCACGTCCTCGCCGACCTTCACGAATAGCTTCACCCCAACCAACACCAGAACCTTTACCAATACGCACACCCCGACCAACACCCCCACGTTCACAAAGACGCCTACTGTCACTAATACGTCGACGCTCACGCCGACAGCTACCTTTACGAGGACTTTCACTAGCACCTTCACTTCCACGAACACTCGTACTTTCACGAACACCTACACTTCCACCCACACCCCGACCTTCACCCACACCTTCACTTCGACCAGGACGCCGACCGATACAAGGACCTTTACGGTGACCTTCACCGCCACCAATACGTCGACCGTCACCTTTACCCCCACGATCACGAATACCCCGGCTCCGGATATCGAGATATCGAAGACCTCGCCACAGACCTCGGCCATGACG
>CAZLND010000148.1:0-6698 GCA_964560635.1 uncultured bacterium
GTTAAAGAGGGTGGATTTGCCCACGTTCGGGCGGCCAACAATGAGCACTTCGGGGAACGACGGCATGCGGAGACTCCAATGTTCGGGTTATCGAGGTTGGATTGTACAGGAACAGCGGGCCCTTGTCAGTCTGCGAGAAACCCGAAACTCTATCGCGGTCATTGCGAGGCCCGCCCAGAACGGCGTTCACAGGGAGAAACCCCTGTGTACCCACAAAGCCGTACTTCCAATCGGGGTGATTTGGGCCAGGCTTGTGGTAGTTGGCCTTTGGCCAACCACGCTTGGCCCGAAGGGCCAACGCGCAATCTCAGTTAAGAATCATTAAACCTGGGTTCCCCACGTCGCAAACGAGCCTATCGGCTCTGCTCCTCGGGATGACACCTATTAATGATCTTATTGGGTATCCGGCGGGGTTTCGTCCTTCTCAACGGTGAACTTTTGTAGGGGTAAAGTGGTGAATTGTCCGGTCGTTTGGTCGATGACCTGCGCCGCGAAGGAATAGGGCCCCTCGGGCACGCCCTTCAGGCTCCAAAGGATATCGAAAAGATGATCCCCTTCCCCCTCCAGCTCGGCCACCGAGTCATAAAATCGGTTATAGACCTTCAAGCGCACCTTCACTGGATCGGGCGTCATCACACGGAAGGTCACCTTGGTGCCCCTGGCCGGATTGGGAATGACGGTGATCCGGGGTAATTTCAGGTCGACCTTCTTGGTGGCGGAAGGGGTCGGTTTATTGCCTGCCTCCCGAAGCTTAAGCGCAGGGAGGGGGGTGGCGGTCGTTTTGACCGAGGGAGTCGCGGTCTTGGTCGCCGTTACTGAAGGCGTCGCCGGCTTGTCTCCCGAAGCCGCCTGCCCCTCGGAGCCCTTAGGGCGAAGTGGGGTGGCGTAGGGAGATGGGGTCGCTGTCACGGTAAAGGTGGGCGTGGGGGAAACGATCGGCAGCGAGGGATCCTGCTCATCATCGGCCATGATGGGCGTGATGGCTTCCAACGGTTCGGAATTGACATGACTTGCCTTGGCCATGACCGTTATCGGCAAAACCAAAACGATCAGCAAAAAATTAAGAATTAAAAATTTAAAATTCAAAATTGCATCCTCATCCCGTCAGTTTCACCGCCGCGGAGAGCGTCTTAGTGTCCTCCACGTTGGTCACCAGGTTGTCCTTATCGATCTTCTTGACCATAGTGGTGTAGATCTTCCCTGGCCCTATTTCCATCCACATGCGAAAGCCCCGGTGGTTGGCGTTCTTGACCGTCTTCACCCAATCCACCGGCGAGGAATACTGCTTAGTTAGGACGTCCCGGACCATCTCCACGGTTCCAACATATTCACCGTCCGAACAGCGGTGGAAAGCGGTCTTGGGGTTCTTCAAGGGAAGCTTCTCCAGGCATTCGTCCAAAAGCGTATTTAAAGCGGGCTCTAGCTCGGCGGCCTTCGGTGTAAAGAGCGGTCCCCGGGGCAATTGGGGGTTGGTTTTGACGTTCTTCACTCCCTGCACCTCGGCCTGCAGCGCTCCCACCGATTCCTTGGGCCCCCAAACGATAAAGGTGTCGGGCGCCAGGTAATGGGTGATGGAAATCTCCCCCTCTTCCCGGGCCAACAGGGGCTGGAGTTGCTCTTGGGTGATCCCCACGATGGAAATGGACGCTCCCCCGTGTTTTTGGGCGAAGGCTTCGATGAGAGCGGCTCTTTTGAGGACGTAAGTGAGCGCGTTCACGTAGGGGATGCTCTCAGCGGCCACCAGCGCCGCCACCTCACCCACGCCCACCCCGGTCAAAAGCTCCGGCTTGCGGCGGGCGGCCACCACGGGGCCGAAAAAAGCGGCGCTATTAACGAAGGTGATGACCTGCGCGTTGACCGTCTTGTCCTGGTCTTCCTTGGGGCCGAGGAAACAGGTCTTGGCTAGCTTGAGGCCCAGCAGTTTCTCCGCCTTATCGAAATACTCGCGGACGGTCATGGACTTGGCGTAAAAATCCTTGCCCATGCCCACATAGTGGGAGCCCTCGTTGGGAAAAACGGCGGCGATGCGCGCCATGAAGGTCCTTTCCTGGAAAATGAAGGCCGCATTTTAGCACAGCAAAGATATCCCCGAATCGAGTATCTATTAAGACCCTTTCCCTTTAGACTTCACCCAGTTATTTCACTTTAGGAGATCACAATGACCAAGAAAAAAGGCCCCAAGAAAGCCAAGACCCTCTTCATGCCGGCGCGCATGGCCCGCAAAAAGACCCGCCATTTGAAAGGCGCCGCCGCTCAACCCGCTCCCGCCGCGAAGTAGGTCCTATTCTTTGGGGGGGAGCGCCATAAAGGCTTTGGCCTTTTGGTATTCGGCGTCGAACCCTTCCATCAATTCGGGATAGATCACCACCCGCTCGATCCGGGTCTTGCCGTTCTTGATCCGGACATCCTCGATCAAGAGGTAGCGCCCGGACCGGGGGGAATCCTTCACCGAGAATCGGTATTCCCCGCTCTTGACCTTGATAGCGGTCTCATAAACCTTCTGGTTCTCAGGCTTCTGTTCCTCAGCCATTTGCTCCTCCTGTCAAATCTGGTGGCATCCTAGCAGAAAAACCACCACTAATTCGAAATCCACCTTCGTCTTATCCAAAGCGCCAGGCCTTCCAGGAGCAGATACACGAGATAAAAGATGAAGAAAAGTAGGGCCCACCAGAGATAAGTATAGAAACCCAGGTTCCCCCAAAAGTAAGCGGAGAGCATCCCCGCGGGAAAGACCAAATAAGCCGCCACCGCCAGGCGGAAAAGTCCCAAGCAATAATTTTTCAAAAGAGCCCGGGTCGGTCCAAAAGCCGGCAGGACCAGCGCGGCCATTACATAACAAAAGGCCAGATAGTAGAGGCTGTTGAAAAGGACCAGGTTCTCCCGGAAAAAATCGTGAAGGGTCCATTCCCAGCTGAAGAGGACATACCATTTCTCGAAGGCGGCGTGACTACCCCGGTTATAGAGGGCGGCCTGGTCGGCCCATTGGCCCAGTCCCAATTCGATAAAAAAGAAAATGGATCGGAGGGACAGGCCCAGGAAGATGAAATAAAGCAGTACGTTCCGAAATCGGCGGGACTCTTGAGGGACGTTGGTTTCCATGGGTCAGGATGATTTTATCATCTTTTCCCGATGGGGACCGCCGGGTTCATCTCGAACTCCGGGCCATTCTTCAGTTGCTCAAGACTCGTTCGTCCCCTCGACCAGCCGTTTCTCACGGTCATCGGTCCGGTTCTGGAGCCATTGAATGGCTTGCTCGATAGCGCTGATGACCAGCACATTTTCGGGACAACTCATTTTGGAAGTTTGGTGGAATTTCACGCGGCTAAGGCAAGCCCCCAACACATCCTCCACCAAGGCACCATTCTGGACCACCCGGTCCCCTCCCCGTCCGGAAGCTCCGTCCTGCCAGGTAATGGAGATGCCGATTCCCCGGACTGTTCCGCCCGCCGGGATGCCACTCTCATCAAGCTTTTCATGTATCTCTAACTTTTGAAGCTTTGTCATTGGGTTTCCTTCTTCGCGCTTTAGGCGCGCGATCTTCCTATTTGAGTTTCATGGGCTAAAGTTACGAACAACCGGCGGGTAAAGGGAGGTGATCAACCGACGTTAAGGTTGGCTTTCTTCAAGAACCGGTTCAACAGCTCCTCGACCATCCTTTTATCCTTCTTGTCCAATATCAAGGCGTTGCCCTTGGACACCGAGGAAACGATCTCCCCCAACATGGCGTCCCTTACCTCCGGGTCGGTGACCTTCTGGCCGGGGGTCAGCTTTTGGAGCTCCTCGAACCATTTCTCAAAGAGGGCAAGTCCCTCGTTCTGGAGCAGTTCCCCCACATACTGGCTAATCCCTGAATCCCTATCCGCTTTGGTGCCCATGCGCTGAGCCTTTTCCCATCCCTCGCCCACCAGGTGAGGGATGATGTTGGTAATGCCAATTGGGAGACAATTGGTGCTAGTCGAAGTGCGTATCCTTGCTATGCCAATGCCGATACAGGCATTGGCCCCATTCTTGGTTCCTTTTTACTGGATAAGCCAGTCTAACCCCCATCCCAAACAAAGTGGAAATTCCTTGTAAAAACACGGAAAATTTGAATTAATGGTGTGGTTTCAGTCACTAAATCCAGGGGGGCCTAACTTGACTAAGAGCGAAATGCTTGCGCAATTGGCGACAGACACGGGTTTCAAGAAGAAGGACGTTGATAACATGATGCAGGCCTTGAAGAACCTTATCTACAAGACCTTGAAGAAAGAAAAGATGATCAAGCTCGACGGCCTGGGTGTTTTCCAGCTCAAGGACCGCAAAGCCCGCATGGGCCGCAATCCCGCCACCGGCGAGACCATCCAGATCGCCGCCAAGCGCGTCGTGAAGTTCCGCGTGGTCAAAGCCTTGAAGGACGAGGTTCTCGGAAAGAAATAGTCACTTTTTCGAACCAATAAAAAAGCCGGTTCCCTTTCGGGTTCCGGCTTTTTTTATTTATGCCCAAACAGGTTTTATTTGCTATCGGCCGGCTCTTCGGCGGGCTTGTCCTTCATCCCGTCTTTCCCATGCATATGTCCCATGCCCATCATGCCGCCTTTTCCGTCCTTCTCCATGCCCATACAGCAGGAACCGTCCTGGCCCATGCCTTCATGGCCCCAGCTTCCGCGGCCCCAACCGTGATGACCCATGGCGTATCCCCCGCCCATGGAATGGCGCGCCACACCCATGGCCACTTTGCAAATAGGTCCCAAAAGCGAAACCACAATGACGATGCCGGCCAAAACCCTGCCGAGGGTCTTCACCAGGCCGTTCTCTTTCTCGGCCAATGTCAAAAGCCAGTAACCCACCGCCAGACTGATCAAATAACCCACGATTGAATGACCCATGAACGCCTCCTCGATTGGATGTTCGAACTTAGCTGTGGGTTTGGACGAGCGGTTGCAGGGAAAGTGCCGTCGGGAACAAAGAGAGGCGCGCTTTTAACGCGTCACGAGCAATTTGAGCATCTTCTTATCACCGCCCGGCAGTAGGACCTTCACGTAGTAAAGCCCGTTGGAAAGCTTGTCACCCCAGTCATCCAAAAGTTCCAAGCTGATGATGCCTCCCGGCAGGACGTTCGGCACCACCCAATCCCTCGTCTTGCGGTAACCGGTTGTATAGACCTGGACCCGCACATCCCCGGACACACCAGTGGAAGGCAGGACCAACTTCACCACGTTGTCCACGGCCGGGTTAGGGTAAAAGAACGGGGCCGGCGGGGGCGTGGCGCCCGCCAATGGATTGGTGGGGGTAGCCGTTGGGTTGTGCAGGTGCACCACGACCGCCCACCAGGAGAAATGGTCCGTCACGACCGTCAGCGAATGGTTCACCGTATCGAGCGTGGAAGCCACGACGACCCAGTTGGTCCCATCGTAATAAACCACCTGCAAGTCCGCCGCCATATAGCCGCTGGGTATCTGGGCCGGGTCGTAAGGCAGGGTGATGGTCACACTGGCGCCCGGGATGGGTTCGGATCCCCCGGCGTCGAGGATATAGGCCGTGGACATGAAACTGACTTGATAGGCCGTGGCGGTGGCCGGGGCGCTGCTCGCCGCGTATTTGGTGACCGTCAGGTTCGCCGCTTGGGCGAAAGAATTGGCCGGCATGTTCAAGCTCGCCCCGTCGCCCAGGTTGAAACTAAAGGGCGCCGCGGGAACGATCGCCTGGGAACCGGACAGGAGGGGGGTGCCCACCGGTGTGGGCGTGAAAGTGGACGTTATCGTGAAGGTCCAGGTGGGAGTCCAATTGAGGGTCGGGCTATTGGTGGGGCTGTCGGTAGGACTGTTGGTGGTCGTCACGGTAGCCGTGTTTGTCGGCGTATTGGTCGGGCTCCAAATGGGCGTACTGGTGATGGAAGGGGTGACACTATTGGTGGGCGACAGGGTGGCCGTTGGACTAGGCGAGTCCGTTGGGCTGTTAGTGGGCGAATTGGTCGGGCTGGTGGAGCCGAAAACGGCCAGGGTCATCGTCGCGGTCAAATTGACCGTGGGGGTCGGGGTCTCGGAGATATTGCAAAGCACAGGGGTTCGGGTGACGGTGTAAATGACCGGGCAGCTCCCCGCCGGCGGGGTAGGTGAAAAGGTATAGGTGGTCGTGGCGGTTTTGGTGGAAGTGGCCGTGCCCCCGGTCAGGCCGCTCGTGGTGAAAAGGGGTCCCGTTTTGGGCGCGCCCAAAAGGCTGAGACTTTCAAGACTACAGAAAGCGGAGCCCTGGACGCCGCTGGCGTTCATCGTGGCTTGGAAGGTGGAGTCGGCCGCCGCCGTGCCCGAAAGTTGATAGACCAGCATGAAACGGCGAGGCAAACCATTTTCCAATATCGCCAAAGGCGCCCCGGTGAAGGTGATGGACCCGTTGTCCGCGGAAAATGTCCTTTGCCCCAAGTAAACATCGCCCGCGTCCGGTATCCCGTTATTGTTCTGGTCAAGCCAAAGTTCGGCGAAACGCACGTCGGTCTGTTCGTTCCCCGTCCCCGTCGCGTCGAAGGCCATGGAAGTTATCTTGAAGGGCATCCATTGGCTGTTCGAGAGCTTGAAATCCATGGCCACAAAACTGACCACCGGCATGATATAGGAGGTGTTCGTGCTCAAGTTGGAGGTGATGGTCATCTGCCCCAACCCCACCGGACTGGGCGTGGGGGTCATGCTGGGGGTGTATGTCGGGCTGGGGGTCGGGGTATAGCT
>CAZLND010000149.1:0-6656 GCA_964560635.1 uncultured bacterium
TTTGACGGGCTCAACGACAAGACCCTGAGCCAGATCTTCAAATTGGGTAAGGTCGAGAATTTCAAGGCGGGAGATATCATCATCAAGGAAGGTGGAGAGGGTGGTAATCTCCATATCATGATCAATGGCCGGGCCGAGGTAGGCAAATCGGGCAAGGAACCGGGGAGCAAAAAATACCTGGCGGACCTGAGCCGGGGTTCCATCTTCGGCGAGATGAGTGTTTTTGATGACGCTCCTTACTCCGCCACGGTCAAGGCCAAGGATGATTGCTCGGTCCACGTCATCGAGGGTGAGGACTTCAAGAAGTTCCTCAAGAAGAACCCGGAAGTGGCTTACGATGTTTTCTGTACCCTCATTAAGTTCATCTCCAGCCGCCTGCGCCGCACCAACCTGGCTTTCACCCTTCTGGAATTCAATTAACGTCAGTCGACAGCTGACAGTCGACGGTCGACAGCTAAAGGCAAAGGCTTAAGGCCTTTGAGCCTCGCTGTGAACTGTGGACTGTCGACTGTGAGCTGACTTTACCCAACATTTGGTAGGCCTCTTTAGGCTTGCCAACTACCCCTAGGGATGATAGATTCTTTCGGATTCAGGCCTTTTCCACACTTTTCCCACACTTTTAAGGCAAACCTCCCCTATTGGAGAATGGTTTGTTCCTCAAGAAGCTCGAAATTCACGGTTTCAAATCCTTCGCCGATAAGACCGAACTCTTTTTTGAACCCGGTATCACTTCCGTTGTCGGCCCCAACGGTTGCGGTAAGACCAACGTGGCCGACAGCGTGCGCTGGGTCATGGGAGAGCAATCCGCCAAGGGCCTTCGCGCCTCCGAGATGACCGATGTCATCTTCAACGGCACCGATACCCGTAAGCCCGCCAGCATGGCCGAAGTGACCCTCACCCTTTCCAATGAAGACAAAACCATTCCCCTGGAGTTCAACGAGATCTCCATCACCCGCCGGGTCTATCGCTCGGGCGAATCCGAGTACCTGATCAACAAAGCCATTGCCCGTCTCAAGGACGTGCGGGAGCTTTTCATGGGCACCGGTCTTGGCATCAGCGCCTATTCGGTCATGGCCCAGGGCCAGATGGACCAGATCGTTACCTCCAAGCCCGTGGAACGCCGGGCCATCTTCGAGGAAGCGGCCGGTATCACTAAGTTCAAGGCCCGCAAGACCGAGGCTCTTCGCAAACTGGAAGCCACCGATCAAAACCTTATCCGCATCTCGGACATCATCGCCGAGATCAAACGCCAGATATCCTCCCTGGAACGCCAGGCCAAACAAGCCGAGAAATACCGCGAATACAAGGAAGAGCTGGGCAAGCTCCAAGTCCTCATCCACCTGGACAAGTCCTTCCAATTGAAGGACAAGCTCAAGGACCTGCACCACAAGATGGAGGATGTAAAGGGGCGCATGGGCCAGGCCCAGGACGAGACCCATCACCTGGAACACGAAGAGAAGAAGCAAAGGGAACTGTTGACCGAGATCGAGACCGAATTGGCCGCCGTGCGGGAACAAGCTTATAAGGTGGGCAGTGAGGTGGAGGTGACCCAGGGCCGCATGGAAGGGACCCGCCGCCACAAGAGCATGCTAGCCGACCAAAAGCAACGCAACGAACAGCAAGTGTCCGAGGCCTTGAGCCGCATCGAACAACTCAAGATCTGGGTGGCCGAAAGGCTCCAGCTCCTCCAGAACAAGGAAGCCCAAAAAGGGGAGAAGGACGCGCACAAGAAGGGGTTGCGGGATAAGTTGGGCGCCCTGGAAGGGGACCTGTCGTCCAAGACCCAGGACCTGGAGAGCAAGAACGTCGCCGCCATGGGGTTGGTGACCCAAGCCGCTCAAATGAAGGCCGAGTTGGAATCGCTTCGGGGCCAGGACGCGGAAACCTCGCGCCGGGTCTCGGACCTCACCGCTCAGATCGAGAAGTTCCAGGCCGAAATTGCCCAGACCGAGACGCGCATCACCGCCGTCCAACAGGACAAGAAGAACGCCCAAGAAGAGGTGGCCCGTACGGACGAGGCCATCCTGAAGTTCCAGGCCGCTCTTTCCCAAAAAGAGACGCAGATCGACGAGACCAATGAGACCCTGAAGCAACTCAATAACCAATGCTCCGAGACCCGCTCGCGGCTGGGGGTCCTGACCGAACTTCAGAACAAACTGACCGGCTATGACGCCGGTGTGAAGACCATCCTGCAGGCCAAGCAATCCGAGCCCCTGATGTGGCAGGAAGTGTTGGGCGTGGTGGCGGACCTTATTTCCGTGGACCAGACCCATGAAAAGGCCGTGGAAGTCCTCTTGGGAACCCAGCTCCAGTCACTGGTCGTTCAGACCCGCGCCATGGCGCAAAAAGTCGTCGAGCGTCTCAAGGCCGAAGGCGAAGGCAAGGTCTCCCTGTTCGTGTTGGAGGACTTGGTTCGTTTGGACAAGCACGGTTTTCCTGAAGAAGCCCGGTCCCAGCAAGGGGTCGAGGCGCCGGTCCTTTCGCTCCTGAAGTTCGACCCTCAAGTGGAGCCCGTTGCCCGTTTCCTTTTTGAACAAGACCTCATCGTCCAGGATTGGGCCGCCGCCGAGCGCTTGAGCGCTCAATATACGAGGGCTCGGTTCGTGACCAAGGACGGGGACCGCTCCGGTCCTTTGGGTTCCCTGAAAGCCGGTTCGGCCGTGACGGGGGTTTCCCTTTTAGGCCGCCATCGTGAGATCTCCGAACTAGAGGACAAGATCAAGGGTTTGGAAGAAAGCATCCAACAGTCTGAAACCGCCTTGAGCGAACACAAGCAGCAACGCAAAATGACGGAAGATTCTCTCCTGGCCTCCGAGACCCGCCGTCAGCAATTGCAGATCAGCCTGGCCGAATGGGAAAAAGAAAGCGCCCAGCTGGACGGTACCTTTACCCGATTGAACACCGAGAAGGCGGCCGAGGAAAAGGAAAAGGCGGGGTTGGAAGCCCATTGGAACGCGGACAAGAACCGCATCGGGGAATTGACGAACCTGCTTTCCCAAAGCGAGCAAGCCCAGCATTTGACCCAGGAAGAGATCAACGAGGCCCGCCGTTTCCTGCAAGACCTCCAGAACCAAAAGGATGAGACCTCCAAGCAACTCATGCAGGTGGAGATGGAATTGGCGGCCTTGGATGAAGTGGCCGCGCGGTCGAAGGAAGAAGCCGAACGCTACCAGAACGAGCATGACCACCTGACCCAATCGGTGGCCCAGAAAAAGGAAGAGAACCAACAGCTCGAGCTCCAAGGCCAACAGATGACCCTGGACCTGGACGACATGGAAAAGAAGGTCGGGGGGCTGTCCCAAACCAAGCAGGATGCGGACGACCGGGTGAGGGAAGTGGTGACCAAACGAGAGAAGATCGCCGCCCAGACCGAGGAGCGCACTAACAAGGTTCACCAGGCCCGGAGCAAGTTCGAGGAGGTCCAAAGGGGCCTCCACTCCTTCGAGGTGCAGGAAGCCCAATTCAACGTGGAAGTTCGCAACATCGAGGAGAAGCTCCAGGTCGAATACAAGGTGGACCTGGACAACCCGCCCGTCACCCCCGAAAAGGACTTCGACGGCGACGCCGCCGAGAAGGAATGCATCGAGCTACGCGCCAAGATCGAGCGGCTGGGGTTGGTCAATATGGTCGCCGTGGAAGAGTATGACGAGCTTTCCCAGCGCTACAAGTTCCTCACCGAACAGCGTGAGGACCTCCTCAAGGCCAAGGACGATCTTCAGAAGGCCATCAATAAGATCAACCTGACCTCCAAAGAACTTTTCACCTCGACCTTCGCCACGGTGCAGGAGAATTTCAAGGATATCTTCCAGCGCCTCTTCGAGGGCGGCCGCGCCGAGCTCATTCTCATCGATGAGGGCGACGTGCTGGAATCGGGCATCGAGATCGTGGCCCGGCCCCCGGGCAAGCGCCTTCAATCGGTTTCCCTCCTGTCGGGCGGCGAGAAGGCCCTGACGGCCATCGCCCTTTTATTCGCTCTTTTCCAGGTCAAGCCCAGTCCCTTCTGTCTGATGGATGAGATCGACGCGCCCCTGGACGATGTGAACGTGGGCCGTTTCACCCACCTCTTGAAGGAATTCGCCAAGCGCACCCAATTCATCATGGTGACGCACAACAAGGTGAGCATGGAGACCGCCGATATCATCTATGGCGTGACCATGCAGGAGTCGGGTGTTTCCAAGATCATCTCCACCAAGTTCAGGGAAAACACTCCGGAAGAATCCCCCGTTTCTTGAACCCGCTTTCGATCCTCGAAAAAGCCTCGAAAGAATTTTTCTGGATCCTGGCGGGAACCCGCATTCCCCCGAACCCGTCCAACCCCTACTATCCGTCGAAAAAAAGTTCCGTCCTTCTGCTCCGTCCTGACCGTCTAGGGGATTTCCTCCTTTCGGCCCCGGCCATCCGTTCCCTTGAGAAGCGTCTGGGATCCGGCCATCGCCTGACCCTGGTGGCGGGTGAGCGCAACCAAGAAGCGGCCCGCGTCCTTTTTCCCAAAGCCAAGGTCCTGGTCTTTCCTAAAGCTCCCTTGAAACGGATGACCCTCTTCCTGGCATTGGCACGGGGAAAATATGACGCGGTCATCGACATGCATTCCTACCCTTTCTCGACGACCTCGGCCTTGCTGGCCCTCTTGTCGGGCGCTCCTTACCGGGTCGGCTTTTGGGATAGGGGAGGTTTCGGGGAACTTTCACGCAAGGTCTTCAACTTGGGCGTGGCACCTCCGAACGAGAACCTCCATGAAAAAGAGAAAAGTCTTCTGCTTATCAAGAAGTTACTGCCCGGAATTGGTAAGCCCAAGGACAGTCTTCTCACCTTTCCCCCGCCGTCCGCCAAGGTTCGCCGATCCGTTAAGGCTTTTTACGCCCGGATGGGACTCGGTAAAGGCGCGAAGGTGGTAGCCATTCACCCCACGCTTCAAAAAGCCGATAACCGCTGGTCCCAAGGGAATTATCTGGAGTTGGTCCGGCGCCTGGGGGCCATGAAGGACGTCAAGATGGTGGTCATTCATGGGCTGGGTGAGGATGGGGAATTGGAGAGATTCAAGGAGCTATTGGAAAATGGCCCGAAGGTCTATATCCTGCCCCAAAGCGACATCTTCTTTATATTGGAAGCCGCTAAGCGATTTGATCGTTTGGTATGCAATGACAGCGGGCTCATGCATTTGGCCGCCGGGGTCACGAGGGTCTTGGCCGTCTTCGGTCCCAGTGATCCGCGCCGTTGGGGGCCCCTTTCCTTGGGGCGCCTGAAGCACATGGTTTTCCGGGCCAAGGACCGGCATTGCGATTCGGTTGAACCTGAACAAGTCGCCCAGGCCGTCCTTCGAAACTTTAACAAATAGGTTGGAACATGGGTCTGCTGGATAAACTCAAGAACGGTCTACGTAAAACAGCCCAACAACTGACCGCTAGCCTCTCCCCGATCCTGACCGGCGGCCCGGCGCTTTCGCCGGAAGCCCTGAGGGAAATGGAAGAAGGGCTGGTCGTGGCCGATGTGGGCGTGACCACCTCCAAAGCCTTGGTGAAAGAAGTCGACCAAAGCCTGAAAGGCGCTGACCGGACCGATCCCACCGCCGTCGCCCGCGCCCTCCGAGAAGCTGTTTCCCAAAGGTTTTTAAAGGTTTATTCACCGCTGGCCCTGCCCAAGCCGGTGGTCATCCTCCTCGTGGGGGTGAATGGGGCGGGGAAAACCACGACCGCCGGGAAATTGGCCGCCCGGTTCTCCGCCGAGGGGCGGAATGTCCTGTTGGCCGCCGCCGATACCTTTCGCGCGGCCGCTGAAGAACAGCTGACGGAATGGGCGGGCCGTGCTAAAGTAGAGCTTGTTCGGGGTTCCCATGGGGCGGCCCCTTCTTCGGTGGTTTTTGACGCCCTCAAATCGGGCCTCTCCAAGGGCGCCGATTGTCTTTTGGTGGATACGGCCGGAAGGCTTCATAACCGGCAGAACCTGATGGAAGAGCTTCAAAAAGTCGTTCGGGTCGCCGAGAAAGCGGCTCCGGGCGTGCAACAGGAAAAGTGGCTCGTGTTGGACGCCAATACGGGTCAAAATGCCTTGAACCAAGCGCGGGAGTTCCACAAGGGTACGGGGCTCACCGGGCTGGTGTTGACCAAGTTGGATGGGACGGCGAAGGGCGGGGTCGTTTTGGCCTTGACCGAAGAGTTGGGACTCCCGGTCCGTTTTTTGGGAGTGGGGGAGGGGTTGGATGATCTGGTCCCTTTCGATCCACAACTTTTCGCGCAAGCGCTTATCCCCGAACCGGTCGTCAAAGTCGAATAGTTTTTGAGTTCATTTAGTCCGGCGCATGGCGCCGGGCGGTCTTTTCCCAGGGAGGGTCTTCTAATGGAACGTTTGGTGCTTGCGACTCGAGCGGCCATGTCCAACACGGCGGTGACCGTGGTGGATATCGAAGGGGTCTTGGACATCAGCACTGTCGGTGAATTCGAGGCCATCCTCCAGGAACTCTTCAAGAAAAAGCAATACAAGATCGTCCTGAACATGAAAAAGCTCACTTACATCTCCAGCGCCGGCTTCGGGGTCCTGATGAGCATCATCAAGGATGTCCGCAAGAACCGCGGGGACATCAAGATCGCCAACGTTAGCTCCGACATCTACAAGGTGTTCGATCTCCTCGAGCTTCCGGGTCTTTTCCACATCCTGAAAAC
>CAZLND010000150.1:0-6647 GCA_964560635.1 uncultured bacterium
AATCTCACCAGCACCCAGAACCAGCTGACCCAGGCGAAGGAAACGCTCGCGACCTTGGCCGCCATCAAGCCCGATGCCGTCCTTCATTCGGAGGATGAGATCTTCACGGCCCCGCCCTATCCCCTCGCGGAAGCCCTCACGAAAGTGGAATCCCGCCCCGATGTGAAGGCCGCCGCCATCAGCGTGGCCATCTCTGATGCCTTCCTTTTGCAGGCACACGGGGAACATCTTCCCTCCCTAGCTATGCAGGGACAGTATTACCTTCAAAAAGACGGGGGAAGCTCCGCCCCCGATTGGAACCTGCAGTTGGTGGCCTCGCTTCCTCTTTTCGAGGGCGGCCAGATCATCGCCCAAGAGAACCAGGCAGGCTCCAAAAAACGGCAGGCCCAGCTCCAACTTTCACTGGTCCGACGCAACGCCGCCGAACAGGTCCGCCAGGTTTACCAGAACCTCACCGATTCCATCCAGGAAATGGACGCTTTCCAAAAAGCCGTGGATGCCGCCCAAGAGGCTTACGAAGCCGTCCTTCACGATTACAAATTGAGCCTGACCACCAACATCCAGGTCTTGAACGCCTTGAGCACGCTGGAAACCACCAAGGAGAGCTGGGTCAAAGCCAAGTACCAGGTCTTGACAGACCAGGTCGCGCTGGGCGTCGCCACGGGCGAGCTTCCCAAGACGCAAAAGTAAATTTTGAATTCTGAGTTTTGAATTTTGAATGATCGAAATTTCCGCTTCGCGGAAATGGCCAAAATTAATAATTAAGAATTAAGAATTCAACATCACGAGCAAAGCGAGTTGAGATGACCCTATCCGATCTATCCATCAAGAACCCAGTCTTCGCCTGGATGCTCATGTTCGGGCTCATCTTCTTCGGTATCCTTTGCTTCCTGCGGATGGGGGTTTCCCAGCTTCCTAACATCAATTTCCCGGTGGTGAACGTCTCCATCTCCCTGCCGAACGCCTCGCCCCAGATCATGGAATCGGACGTGGCCGACCCGGTCGAGGACGCGGTCCTGAGCGTGGAAGGCGTGCAGGACATCCAGACCACCTGCACCGAGGGTAACGCCAACGTTTCGGTGTTCCTGGACATCAACCGTGACGTGAACGTGGCCGTGCAGGACGTGCAGACCGCCGTTTTCCAGGTCCAGAAAAACCTCCCCAACAACATCTACCCGCCCATTATCCGCAAACAGAACCCCAACAGTTCTCCCATCCTTTGGCTGGCGGTGACCGCCGACCCGCCCTTGACCCTGCGCGACCTCATGCTTTACACCCGCGACAACCTCAAGGACCGCTTCACCAGCCTGCCGGGCGTCGCCAGCGTCTTCCTCGGGGGGTTCGTGAACCGCCAGGTCAACCTCTGGACGGACATCAACAAGCTCAACGCCCGTCAATTGACCTCCGATGACATCATCAACACCATCCAAAAACAGCATGCCGAAGTGCCCGCGGGCTTCATGGAAACCCCCTTGACCCAATACGACATCCGCTCCATGGGCGAGGCCTACAGCGTGAAGGACTTCGAGAATTTGCCCATCCTCCAACGCGGGGGGGCGCCCAACTACATCCTGACCCGCCTCAAGGACGTGGTCCAGGTCGAGGATGGCCTGGCCACCATCACCCGCGTTTCCCGTTTCAATGGCATGCCCGCCTGCGGGCTGGGGATCGTCATGCAGGACGGCTATAACGCCGTGGACGTGGCCGACGCGGCCAAGAAGCGGGTGGCGGAGCTCACCAAGATCCTTCCCAAGGGCTACCACATCAACACCAATTTCGACACCACCATCCCCATCAAGGACAACGTGCATGAGCTGGAACTCACCATCGGGCTAGCGGCCATACTCACAGCCCTCGTGTGTTATCTCTTTTTGGGTAGCTGGTCCTCCACCTTCAACGTCTTCCTTGCCATCCCCACTTCCCTCTTCGGGACCTTCGTCATCATGTATTTCTTCGGCTTCACCCTGAACACCTTCACTCTGCTGGCCCTTTCACTTTCCATCGGCGTCGTGGTGGATGACGCCATCATGGTGCTGGAGAACATCGTTCGCCATCAGGAGAAAGGCGAGGACATGGTGACGGCGGCCCTCAAGGGCGCCCGCGAGGTCACCTTCGCGGCCATCGCCACCTCGGTAGCCATCGTGGCCATCTTCCTGCCGCTGGCCTTCATGCAGGGGTCCATCGGAAAGTTTATGTTCCAGTTCGGCATCACCCTTTCGGGCGCGGTTCTCATTTCCCTCCTGGAAGCCGTCACCTTGACCCCCATGCGTTGTTCCCAGTTCGTGCACGCCGCCGACGAATCGAAGGGTTTCGCCCATTGGGTGGGTGAGAAATTCGAGAAGCTCTCGCATCTCTATACCCGTATCCTGGGCTGGTGCCTGTGGTACCGGACCGACCTTTTGGCGGCCCAGGCCAAGTCGGGACACCTTCCTTGGTTCAAGGCTTTTATCTCGAAATTCTTCCTGACCAGCCCGCAAGAGCTACAGGAGGAGGTCCGGGACGAGTTGAAGGATCCTTCCTATTCCCTGACCCCTTTATGGATCTTCGTCTTCGGTTTGGCCGCTTGGTTCGGTCTCAAGAGCTGGAACCCGCTGGCGGGAAAGATCTTCGGTATCCTTTTCCTGTTGGCTATCCTGGTCCATCTTTGGAAAGAACGTCATTTCCTTTTCGCTCATCTGCTCTACGACCACCGCTGGTGGATGGTCTTCGGGGCCCTGGCGGTCTTTGCCGTTTCCATGGGGCTCTCCAAGGTGGTCAAGCAGGAACAAGTACCGGCCACCGACCAGGGAGCCTTCATCCTCAATCTCCAACTGCCCCTGGACTATTCCATTTTCCGTACCGACGAGGTAGTCAAGCAATGCGAGGCCCTGTTGAGCCAAAGGGGCGAAGTGAAGAACCTTTATGTCGCGGTGGGTGGTTTCGGCGGGAACGCCGCCAACACCGCCGTGATGTTCATCACCATGAAATCTCCCGCCGATCGGCCCGTGGCCAAGGCGTCGGAAAAGTTCCCCCCGACCGGGCCCTTGGCCTTCGTGAACCGCTTCCTGAACAACTTCATCAAACCCCGGTTAAGCCAGGCCGAGTTCATGCAGGTCTGCCGCAAGGCCTTGAAGCCCGTCTCACCCGACCTACTGGTTTTCGCCACTGACCTTTCAAAACGCGGCCTTTCCACTGGCAAGGGCAATGATGTGGAATTCGTGGTGACCGGTCCCGACTGGGACAAACTGGTGGCCTATTCGGAGGAGATCAAGAAAAGGATGCGGGCCAGTTCCCTCCTGGGCGACGTGAACAACAACTACCTGGCCGGCCAACCCGAGATCCAGGTCATCCCGGACCGGGCAAAGGCCGCCATGCGGGGCGTGGATATTTCCAACCTGGGCAGTGTGCTGGGGACCCTCATCGGGGGCTACACCTTCCAGGACGCCTACTACCACGAGTCCGGCCACGAGAACAGCATCTTCATCCGGGTTCCCAAGGAACAGCGCCTAGGACCCGAAGCCCTCAAGAAGGTCTATACCCGCAACAACCGGGGAGAGCTGGTGGCCATTTCCGAGGTGACGACAATGAACCAGGTTTCTTCCCTACAGCAGATCACCCGGGACAACCGCCAGCGGGCCATCTTTTTCACGGCCAATCACTCACCCACGTCCACGGCCCAACAAGCCCTGGAAGAAGCCCAAAAGATCGCGGCGGCGGTGCTGACCGAGGGTTACAACATCGCCCTCACCGGGACCTCCCAGGCGGGCTCCCAAACCACCAGCCAGCTGCTCTTGGCCATCTTGCTGGGCATCGTGGTGGCTTACATGGTCTTGGCCAGCCAATTCAACAGCTTCCTGCATCCTTGGATCATCTTGATGGCCCTGCCCTTTTCCTTCACCGGGGCCTTCGGCGCCCTCTGGCTTTTCGACCAAAGCTTGAATATGTACAGCATGATCGGGTTGGTCCTGCTGTTGGGACTGGTGAAGAAGAATTCCATCATGCTGGTGGATTTCACGAACCAGGCCCGGCGGCGGGGAATGAAATTGAGGGACGCCTTGCTTTACGCTTGCCCCATCCGTCTGCGGCCCATCCTCATGACTTCCTTCGCCACCATGGCGGGGGCCCTACCCGCGGCCCTGGCCTTCGGCCCGGGCGCCGAATTGCGCCAGCCCATGTCCCTAGCCATCATCGGCGGCATCCTGGTCTCCACGCTCTTGACCCTCGTCGTAGTGCCTTGCGCTTACAGCATCCTCTCCGGTTGGGAGAGGCCCGACGCCTACGCCTTCGATGTCGACGCGAAGGGCGATGTGGTGGCGGTCAATCCGGGAAAGACCAAACTGACGACTCGTTGATGGAAAGACTTAAACCCTTCTCGAGGGGGTCTTGATGAAGAATAACGGAAAGACGGTCTATCTCTTGGCCGCCACAATCCTATGGGCCTTTCCTTGGGCCGTCTCGTCGGCTCCCATCCCCTTTGGAGAACCCCAACAAGTGGCGACCATACCCTGGTCCGACGGTTCCAACCAAGGGGCGCTCTCCTCCGGCCCCGAATGGCTGTTGGTGGGAGGCCATGGCCGCTATTACCTGGGATCCGGACTGGATTTCGAGGTTTATGGCCCTAAGGGCCGGCATCTCAAGACCCTCCATCCCATCGACAAAAGTAGCAACTTCTTCGGTTTCAACTCAATGGAGGTCCTACCCAACGGCTCGATCGCCCTCTTGACCCGACTGGAAAGCCCGCAGGAACAATGGGGCAAGGATAATTTCGAGGAACGCTCCAAACCCGGCGCCCGGCTCCTCATTCTGGGGCCCGAGGATGAGGTCCGCCAGGACAAGGAATGGATCGACCCGGATCAACCCCATTCCGCTTATGAACTCCAGAACGGGACGATCTACAGCGTTCATGACGACGGAAGCTTCCGGACCTTGGGTTCCCTGGAAGGCTTCTCGCCTAAGGAGGGGGACTTCAGCGCTTATGCCGCCACCACTTACAGCCCGGATCATTGGTTGGAACATTTGAAAAGCCTTCCGGTCTTCCGTTCAGGGGACAAAAGTTACCATGACATCAAGGGGAACTTGCACCTGAACAAGGGCGCGGTTTCCTATCTGCTGGGCCTTCTTTTCGTGGAAGGGGCGGGCCCCTTGGCGGAACGGGGCGGCAGGATCTATTACAAGGTCGTTCTGGACAAGAACCAGGATTTCATCAATGCCGTCTTCGTTGAAGATCCGAAAAAGAAGGAATACGGCCTGGTGGAGCTATTACGGGCCGACCAGGAACTGAACGCCTCCCACGGCCATACCCTATTCGTCGATGGCAAAGGGGATCTATTCGAGGGGGTGGCCAAAAAGGATGGATACCGCGTTTACGAATGGAAAATAAGCCGCTAGACCTTTCCGGCCGCGGTTAATGCCTGACAATGTCCTAAAAGTAATATAATCGGCAGTGCTTCTACCTCCGAGGGAGCACGACCCTGAAAGCCAAGACCCTTTCCCAGATCCGTTCCCGCTATCCGCTCCTTCTTTTCGTCTTCTTTTATATTCTTTGGACCCTTTTCACTTACCGCGACTACGGGATGACCTTTGATGAGTCGGGCGTTTATACCCGAGGGGTCCTTCTGGGCCATTCCCTGGCCCATGGCGATTGGGACCGGCTGGCCGTCAAGACCAGCCCTGACGATGGCCTGGTGGTTTACGACCACCTTTACAGCTTGCTCCTTTACCTGTTCAACCCCGCTTGCGACATCGATGTTTACCATTGGCTGAACATGGCCTTCGCCTTATTGGCCTTCGCCGCCGCTTTCGAAATGCTTTTGGCCCAATACCAACGACCCTGGCTGGCTCTGTTGGGTCCCCTTTTCCTTTTCCTAACACCCAGGTTCCTGGGGGATATCCCCGCCAACCCCAAGGACATGCCATTCGCGGTCTTTTATTTCCTGGCCCTGGGCGGGATCTATTTTTTCAGCCGGAGAACCAAGACCTCTCCTTATGCAAAGGTCCTCTTCCTGGGACTCCTTTTTGGCCTGACCCAATGCTCACGGATATTGGGTTTTTCCCTCTATCTGGTTTATCTCTTGTTCGACCTGCATTTCTATTATCACGGGACCGCACGCCACAGTCTGGCGAAAAGCCGAGCCTATGGCTGGAAACTCTTGAAAGAATTGGCCGGGATATTCCTCGTCGCCAACGCCTTGATGTTCGCCACCTGGCCCTATCTCCGCCGCGACCCTTTCCATCACCTGGCCGATATCCTGGCCCTTTCCCGGAATTTCCGCTGGGAAAACCCGGTCCTTTTCTTCGGCCACGAGATCCTGGCCCCCAACTTACCTCTTTCTTACCTCCCGGTGTGGCTGCTCATCACCACGCCCCTTTTCATCCTTTTCTTTTTGGGCGGCGCCTGGTTCTTCTTGAAGGGGAAGAATAAGAATAGGCTTTTGATCCTGATGGCGGCGGCCCTCGGGGTCAACCTGGCCCTTTACGGGGCCTTGCGCCCTGTCGTCTATGACGGCCTCCGGCACTTCTTGTTCCTACTGCCGCCCCTGACCTTGCTAGCGGCCATGGCGGCCTTGGAATTCACTTTGGCCTATCGAGCCTCCAGGACCGGCATCCTGGTGACCGCCCTTTGCCTTTTGGATGTTTTCGCGGTTTTGTCCCATTTCGTGAACCTGCAC
>CAZLND010000151.1:0-6622 GCA_964560635.1 uncultured bacterium
GAGTGGATCGGCCCAGATCGCGCCGGATTCGGCTTAAGGCGGCGATTATGGATTCCCCGTCAGCATCGCTTCGTCCTCACCCAATTATTTGAATATCTGGCTTAAGTCCGACACTGCGCCCATTTCATTCGTCGTTTATTTCCAGGACACCTCTAGTCCGGGTTCGGGGTCTCCGGTTCACACCAGTTATTATCAAAGCGGTACGGGAACCAATTATTTCATGGTCATTCCGACCGCGAACACCTGGACGAATTTCAGTTTTCCCTTACCCGGGACCTATACCTGGAGTGTTGACCCCACGACCATGAATTGGGGTTCTATCTTGAACATCGGTACGGTTTTCCAAGCCCCGAGCAGCGGAGGGTTCCCTCAAACGACCAATATCTACATGGATGATTATTCGTTCAGCGCGGCGCCGAGCCAACCTGCGAATACGCCGACGCCTACCCTTACCGGATCGCCTGTCAATACGTCCACTTGGACCATTACGAACACCTCCACGTCTACGCCTACGGGAACTTGGTACACGCCAACCTCTACTCCCACGGGAACCTTCACTTATACCCAGACCTATACGCCCACGAACAGTTGGACACCGTCCAACACTCCAACGGGTACCTGGTACACTTCCACTCCGACCTGGACGGGGACGTCCACCGACAGCCCAACCATCACTCCGACCTTCTCGTTTACGCCCACGGGAACTTGGTACACGTCAACCCTAACTCCCACGGGAACCTTCACTTATACCCAGACCTATACGCCCACGAACAGTTGGACACCGTCCAACACTCCAACGGGTACCTGGTACACCTCCACCCCGACCTGGACGGGGACGCCCACCAACAGTCCGACCATCACCCCGACCTTCTCGTTCACCACCACGGGGACTTGGTACACTTCCACTCCTACTTTCACGGGAACCTTCACGAATACCCATACTTCAACGCCGACCAATACGCCAACCAACACCAACACGCCCACCAATAGCCTAACCTACACGATTACACCGACCCCGGTCACCACGGCCCTGGCTTCCGCCTCGCAGGTCATCGATCCCTCGACGCTCTCCGTGGTCACCCTGCCCGATGGCACGGTCATCTCTATCCCCGCCAATTCCTTCCCGATGCCCGTGACCCTGTCCATCCAGAAATATCCCATCGCCGACGCGCCCGGGACCGCCACGGCCTTCCAGATCAATTTCCTGTCCTATGCCTATATCATCACCGCAGGCGGTCTGGAGCCTACGCCCGGTTCCCCGGTCACCATCACCTTGCCTTACAACCTCGCGGACATCCCCAACGGTTTCACCGCGGCCGACCTAGCCCTGAACTATTACAACGGTTCCGCCTGGGTGACCTTGCCCTCGACCGTGAACACTTCCAACGACACCATCACCGTCGTGGTCGACCACTTTTCCTGGTGGGCCGCCGGGCTGAAGAATTTGAGCGCCACTCCTACCCGCACCAAAACCCCGACTTCCACCAATACGCCCGTGCCGCCGCCCGCCAAGCCGGTCCTTTATCCCAACCCGGTCTCGGATTCGACCGTGAACGTGTCCATCCCCTTGGCCGATGGGATGGAGAACGTCAAGATCGAGGTCTACAGTCTTTCGTTCCGGAAGGTGCAGGAACTGGAATTTGTCCATGTTCGTCAGTCCGTCAGCTTGGACCTCCGGAACAAAGAGGGAATCCCCCTTTCCAACGGCCTCTATTACGTCAGGGTTTCCACCACCCATGGCGGGACGACCCTCCTGAAACTGCTCGTCATCCGCTAGTTTCTTTCCTTCTCTCATATCACCTAGAATGACCCATCCTTTTCGGGAGGTTGGGTTTGAGACTTTTCGTTCTTTTAATGATCTTGTTCGGGGGATCTTTGGCTCCGTCCTTGTGGGCCCTGCCCGCGACCGTGGAGAATCTCGATTACAAAGTCACGCTTTCGGAGACCATGCCGGGGGTGGACGACCAGACGAGCCTCCAGGCCGGGCCTACCATCACGGTTTCGGTCCAGGACAAAGTCCGAAACAACGGTGTTTTGGTCCCTCTGCCGGTCTATTCCATCAACCACTACTACCTGGGAACCAATTCATTGAACTTGCTCTGCCGCACCACGCCCCGGTCGGCGGACACGGCCGCCCTTTACAATCTCTTCCAGCTCGACCTCTCCAACTCCCAGGAGTCGCGCCAGTTCAAGGACCTGAAGCGATATTCTTTCTCGCCTGACGACCATTTCCTGTTGGGGGTCTTCGACGGGAAAGGACAGCCGGATAGCATTGTCCTCGTCCGGCTCTCGGAACCCCCAGCCCAACTGGAATGGATCTACACGAACAAGGGGGCCTATAACCTGTTCCGAAAGACCTTGCCCGACATGCCCAAAAAGCTTCATTTGAACGACCCGGTGACCTGGTCCATCGATTCGGACGCCGCGGTATTCGTGATCTCGGGGGAAGAGGATGCCCCGGACCCGGAAGGAAAGCCGGTCTGGAAGGACTATCTGGCTTGTGTGACGGTGAGCGATGACGGGTTCAAGGTAGCCGCTGAGCCCCTCGACCTTTCCACTTATCATTACCGGCAGGGGGCGGTTATTTCCAAGATCGAATGTCGAGCGGACAAAGCCATCCTTTATTTCACCCGCGATAATTCCTCGGATAACCTCAAGGCCGAATTCACCCTGCCAAAACCTCCGCCCGGCAAATAAAAAAAGGACCCTTTAGGTCTTTCATTCCGGCCGGTTTTTGTCCCATAATTCCACCCATTCCACTTGGAAAAAGAATCCCGCGAGAAAGGTCGACCATGAGCGACATCGTCTCCATCCAGAACGTCTATAAGGAATATCCCCTCGATAAGGTGGTGGTGCCGGCCCTGCAAGGGGTCAGCCTGACCGTCACCCAAGGCGACTTCCTTTCCATCGTCGGCCCCTCCGGGTCCGGCAAGACCACCCTCCTTAACCTCATCGGCTGTGTGGATACGGCCACCCGTGGCACGGTCCTGGTGGACGGGAACGACACCAAGAACCTCAACGACCGCCAATTGACGGACCTTCGCTTGAACACCCTGGGCTTCATCTTCCAAAGCTTCAACCTGGTGCCGGTCCTCTCGGTCTTCCAGAACGTGGAATTCCCCCTGCTCCTTCAACGTAAGTTCACGACGGGGGAAAGGGCCAAGCGCGTGGATGAACTTCTGGTCAAGGTGGGCTTGGACAAACATACCCAGCACAGGCCTAGCGAGCTTTCGGGAGGTCAGCGCCAACGCGTGGCCATCGCCCGGGCCCTGGTGACCCGTCCCAAGATCGTTTTGGCCGATGAACCGACCGCTAACCTGGACTCGGTGACGGGTGAGACCATCATCGACTTGATGAAAGAAATGAACCGGGTCGAGAAGACTACCTTCATTTTCTCCACTCACGACGCCAAGGTCATGGGCCACGCCAACTCGGTCATCAAGCTCGCCGACGGGAAGATCGAAGAAGGTAAAACTGCCAAGGCGGGGAAACGCTGATGGGTCAGTTCCTTCTTCTCCTGAAGATATCGTTCCGGAACATCTTCTCCAGCTTCCTGAACTTGGTCATCGGTCTCATCGTTCTGGTGGGGACCGGCGTTTTCGTCGTCGGCGGCTCCTTCGTCAACAGCATGGACAAGGCCATGAGCCGCAGCATCATCGGTTCGGTGGCGGGGCACCTGCAGGTCTATCAAGCCTCCTCCAAGGATTCACCCTCTCTCTTTGAGCAATGGCAGATACCGGACCTGGACCCCATCCCGGATTTCTCCAAGATAAAGGGTCCGCTCATGAGCCATCCCAACGTGGCCGCTGTGGTGCCCGAAGGCATCAACACCGCCATCGTGGTCTATGGCAACACCATCGACCAGGCATTGGAAAAGCTCCGTAAGGCCGAGAGCCCGAAGACCAAACAACCCAAGGAAAAGATCGAGAGCCTCAAGGCCCATGTTCGGCAGATGGTCTCGGTCATCCAAACCGACATGGGCAAGCTGGGCAAGATCGCCTCCCAAGGTTCGGTGGACCCCCAGGCCCTCAAGGATTTGGCCAAGGCTTCCTCATCTGAATTCTGGGCGAGTTTCGACCGGTCGCCCCTGGACCATCTGGAGTTCCTGGAGAACAAGATCGCCTACCTGGTGCCGGATTCGGACCAGATCTTCTTCGGTTACGTGGGGACGGACCTGGACGCCTATCAGAAGGCTTTCGACCGCATGGAAGTAGTGGATGGCCAGAAGGTCCCTGCGGGTCATCGCGGCATCCTGCTGTCCAAGTATGTTTATGAACAGATGTTCAAGCTCAAGGCCGCTCACCGGTTGGATCAGATCCAAGAGGCCCTCACGGTGAAGAACAAGAAGATCGCGAAGGATCCGGACCTGCAGGACCTGGTGAAGCAGAACCGCCAGCAGACCCGCGAGATCATCCTTCAGTTGGACCCGCTTTCCACGAAGAAGGCCATCTCCATCCTGCAAACGGCGGTGGGTTCGAAGGAAACCGAACTATCCAAGCTCCTTCCCCTCTTCTTCGACACCAATGACGCCAATTTCGCGGACCGTTACAAGGTCTTTTACGACCAATTGGCCCCCCTGGTGGAGCTGTACCGCTTGAAGCCGGGGGACAATTTGACCATCAAGAACTACACCAAGTCGGGCTTCGTCGAGGCCGTGAACGTGAAGATCTACGGCACCTTCCAGTTCAAGGGCTTGGAAAAATCCGGCCTAGCCGGTGGCGCCAGCCTGATGGACTTGATGAGCTTCCGGGACCTTTACGGTTACGTGACCCCGGAGAAGATCGCCGAGACCAAGATCCTGCAGAAGACCGCGGGAGCCAAGTATGTGAGCCGTGACAACGCGGAAGCCGAGCTTTTCGGCTCGGGTTCCTCCATCGTCGAGGAAACCAAGCAAAAGACCATCAATGACTCCGTCGAATTGGGCGGCGCCAAGGCCCAGAGGGTGGTCGACCGGGCCTATAGCACCGAAGAGATCGAGAAGGGCGTGGCCATGGGGGCCGCCATCATCCTTAAGGACCCTTCCAAGTTGAAGGAGACCATGAAAGACCTGCAGGCTATCTGTGACAAGGAAAAGCTGGGCTTGAAGGTCATCGATTGGCAGAAGGCGGCGGGTAACCTGGGCCAATTCGTGTTCGTGGCCAAATTCATCCTCTTCTTCGCCACATTCATCATCTTCGTGGTGGCGCTGGTCATCATCAACAACGCGGTGGTCATGGCGACCTTGCAGAGAGTGCGGGAGATCGGCACCATGCGCGCCATTGGGGCCCGGAGGACCTTCGTGCTGGCCATGGTCCTGACCGAGACGGTGGTCTTGGGGTTGGCCTTCGGCACCATAGGGTCGGCCCTGGGGAGTGCCTTCGTTCTCTGGCTCGGCCACGCGGGAGTGCCGGCGGGGAATGACTTCCTATATTTCTTCTTCTCGGGTCCACGGCTTTTCCCTTACTTGAACGCGGGAAGCCTTATTGGCGCCTTTTTCGTAGTCCTGATCGTGACCTGTATCTCAGCCCTTTATCCGGCCATGATGGCGACGAGGGTCTCGCCCATCCAAGCCATGGCTTCGGATGATTAACGAAAAAAGCCAACACGAAGTCTCAAAGACTCAAAGTTAGGCAAAGTTTTTTAAGGAATCAATTTATTTTCTTAGTGGCTTCGTGGCTTTGTGTTGAGAACTTGGTGTTTATGAGGAGTTTTGAATGAAACAACTTCTGCTGATCGCCTTTCGGAACATACTGACCCATCACCGCCGCAGTCTGCTCTTGGGCGGGGCCATCGCCGCGGTGACGACCCTTTTGGTCTTCCTGGGTTGCTTGTCCTCGGGGGTCAAGGCCACCATGCTGGAATCAGCCACGACCATCGCGACGGGCCACCTGAACATTGGGGGCTTCTATAAAGTGACGGCGGGCCAAAGCGCGCCGCTGGTGACCGACTATAAGAAGATCCAAGAGATCGTTCAAAAGACCCTGCCGGACTTGGATTACACCACCGCCCGGGGCCGGGGTTGGGCCCGTTTGGTTTCGGACCAGGCCAGCGCCCAAGTGGGCATCGCCGGGGTGGAAATGTCCCATGAACCGAACCTGCCCAAGGTCATCAAGATGAGGGAAGGGAAGTTGGAGGACCTGGCCAAGCCCGGTTCCATCCTCATCTTCGAGAGCCAAGCCAAGAAGTTCAAAGTGAAGACCGGGGACAGCATGGTCTTCTCCGTATTGACTGACCGGGGCGTCAACAACACGGTGGACGTCAAGGTCTGCGGTGTGGCCGAGGACATGGGACTCATGACCTCCTGGAACGTCTTCGTGCCACAGGAGACCCTGGACAGGCTTTACCAGATCAATGATTCCGCGACGGGCGCGGTTCTCATCTACCTGAAGAGCATGAGCCATATCCCGCGGGACATGGACCTTCTTCGCAAGGCCCTCTCGGAGGCCGGTTACACGGTCATGGACCGAGAAGCCAACAAAGCCTTCTGGCAGAAATTCGAGGAGGTCAACCGTGAGGAATGGACCGGCCAAAAGCTGGACATCACCACATGGGAAGATGAGATCAGCTACGTCATTTGGGCCCTGACGGCCATCGACGGCCTGAGCTTCCTTTTGACCACGGTGCTTTTGATCATCATCGCGGT